>DASTCZ010000139.1:0-14398 GCA_035710585.1 Candidatus Acidiferrales bacterium
GCAAGACATCTTCAGCACCTTGCGGCAGACTCCGCAGCCCGCCGCCGATTCGGAGAAAATGCCGCGCGGACCGCGTCGCAGTTCACCTGGGAGCAAAACGCGCGCGAGCTTCGCAGCGTTCTCATTCAAGTTCTAGACCACTAGAATAATATAGACGTTATTTACCAGTCGTGATATAGATGCGGCGTCGAAAGTGCCGTCGCAGTGCATATGTCACGATCATATTTCCCCACGGAATATTGGAGTGGAGTTGCCGCCCGATACGGCCGCTCGGACGATGGTGCGCTCGCGCCGATTCTCCATCCGGATGCGCCCATCTGGTTCAACCTGACGGTCGATAGGCTGCAGAAGAAGTTATGGCAGCGCGCTCTTCGCGCGTGCGCCCTGCCCGCGAATGCAAAAATCCTGGACATCGGCTGCGGCACCGGTCGATGGATCCGGCGCTACTCGGAGGCGGGGTTTAACCCAGTCGGGATCGACGCGACGCAACACATGTTGCAGCGAGCAAACGAAATTGGCACGCATTCGCCCCTAATCGTTGCTCCAGCGCAAAACCTGCCGTTCAAGGACCGCACCTTTGATCTCATTTCATCAGTGACAGTCGTTCAGCACGTGATTCCGGCAGATCAACCGAAAATTCTTCGCGAGATGGCACGCGTTCTGCGTCCCGGCGGCCACCTTTTGCTCCTCGAATTGATTAGTGGTGCTGGGCCGCACATCTTTCCGCGCAGCCCCACCGATTGGAGAAAACTCGCTGAGGACGCAGGCCTCAAGCTCGAGACGTTCCGTGGGCAAGAATTTCTCCTGCCTGATCGGATTTTTACCGGAGGCATTCAGTTCGTCCGGCGCGTTCTCACCGGTGCGACCCCGTCCGTCCTGCCCGCGCAATCCCGGAGCGTCTCGCGTCCATCGCTCCGGCGCCGCATCTATTGGTCAGCGAGACATCTCACCTGTAAACTTTCCGAATGGGTGGAACCGGCTGCTGAAGCTGTCTGCCCCAACAATTGGGCGACACACGGCCTGTTTCTGTTTCGAAAATAACCCGCGGAGCCAGCGTGGCTCGCCGTCGTTCGGAACCCGTTCGCAGAGTCCTCATCCTCACGCCGTCGCTCACCGCCATTGGCGGTGTACAGACCTATTCCTGCCAGCTGATAGAAGCTGCCTCTGCTGTCCTTGGAGCACAATCCGTCAAAGTCGTCTCCATTTTGGCGGATCCGGCAGACACAGCAGCGCCGCCTGCGTTGCCAGTTTCCGCGAAACTCCGCTTTTTTCTCGCGGCGGCTTCGTCGGCGCTTACATTTCGCCCGAACGTGATCATCGTCACCCATGTGGGCATCGCACCTGTGGCGCGGCTCCTGCACAAGGTGGCGCGCTGCTCCTACTGGCTTGTACTCCACGGAATTGAGGTCTGGGACGCGCTGCCCCCGGGAAAATTGAGCGCTCTGCGTGACGCGGATGCGTTTATCGTTCTTTGCCGTTTTCCTCTGGAGTGGGCATCCGCGAGGCATTCGCTCGCTCCACGCGCAATTTTCGTCTTGCCACCTTACTTCGCCATCCCAGCGGCAGAGAACCATTTGCCCTCCCGCTCCGTATCACACATCGTGCTTACCGTTGGGCGCCTTTCGGCGTCTGAAAGGTACAAGGGTCACGATCTGATGCTGGAAGCCTGGCCTGAAATCGTTAAGCGCGTTCCGGAAGCCAATTACTGGATAGTGGGTGATGGCGACGATCGCGCGCGGCTGGAAGCCAAAGCCGCTCAATTGGGCATCGCGGGATCCGTGAAATTCCTTGGCTCGCTCACTGGTGAGAAATTGAAAGCTTGTTATGAACAGTGCGAACTTTTTGCGATGCCTGCGCAGAGCGCTCCTAGGGCATCGCCTCCACGCGGCGAAGGATTCGGCATCGTTTACGTGGAAGCGTTAGCGCACGGCAAGCCGGTCCTTGTCGCGAACAACGGAGCTCCAGCGGAATTCGTGCGCGACGGTGAATTTGGCCTGCAAGTGAACCCGGAGAGCGCCCGTGAGATAAGCGAAGGGATCGCAGCATTGCTGACAAATCCCGAGCGCGCTCGAAACATGGGCGCCGCTGGCAGGGCTTGGGTCGCAAGCGAACTCAACTTTGAAAGATTCTGCGAGCGCCTTCGCGGTGCATTTGACCATTCCTCACAGGCACTATTGTGATCTCGATGCGAATCCTCCACGTCACGCAGACCTATCACCCCTTCCTCGAGCGCGGCGGCCCGACCGTCAAAGTCCGCTCTATCGCCGAAGGACTCACACGGCGCGGCCATCGCAATACCGTGCTCACCTCCTGGTTTGGCAGGCCGTATCGCAGCCGCCGGCTCGATGTGAACGGAGTGGACGTCGTTTATCTCCGCCCCCGCGGCACGTACCGCGCGTTGACGCTGAATTCTGGCCTTCTGAAATTCTGCCGGTCCGAGCTTCCCGGCAACGACGTAGTTCACATCTACGGACTCTACGATTTGCTTGGCCCCGTCGTCGCGCACTACGCCAGCCGCCGCGGAATTCCCTACGTCATCGAGCCGCTCGGGATGACGCGTCCGATCGATCGCAGCTTCGCGATGAAGCGGGTCTGGCACAGCATTTTTGGCTCGCCGATGATTCGGAATGCCGCAATGGTCATTGCAACTTCCCGCCAGGAAGAATCCGAATTGCTCGAGCGCGGAATTCCGAGAGACAAAGTCGCCCTGCGCTACAACGGAGTTGATCTCGATGAGTATCTTCAGCTGCCGTCGCGGGGCGGCTTCCGTGGTGAGTGGGCCATTCCTCCCGATGAGCCCGTGATTCTTTTTCTTGGGCGCGTCATTCCCCGAAAAGGCGTCGATGTATTGATCGATGCGTTCGTTCAGGCATGCCCAGCGCGCGGGAGGCTGGTGGTAGCCGGCCCAGAAGGCGAAGTCGGATATATAGCGAAGTTGCGCGAGCAGGCGCGCGCCAAGGGAGTCGAGGCGCGCACGATCTTTGCCGGCCCGCTCTACGCCGATGCCAAGAAAAGCGCATACGTCGATTGCGATATCTTCGCTCTGGCGTCGCGCTACGAAAATTTCGCGAATAGCGTTGCCGAAGCAATCGCGTGCAATAAACCCGTCATCATCAGCGAACAGTGCGGCATCGCTGAATTTGTTCAGGGTCGCGCGGGGCTCGTAATCAGTCGCGATGCTCGTGCATTTGCCGAAGCAATTACAAAGCTGCTCGCAGATTCGGCGCTGTATTCCCAGTTTCAACAGGAATGCAAAAACGTTGCGGCTCGACTCAGCTGGGACGAATTACTTGGTACACAAGAAGAGCTATACGCTCGAGCAAAGACTGATCATCGCGATGTAAGCCGCTGAGGACGTCGGCGCGCTTCAGGGATAACTCACACCTCATCGACCCAGAATTAGTTCTCTGATTTGCACGTAACCTGCAGTTATATTAATGCGTCCAAGTAGGACAGAATCTCGGCTCGCGATGAACCTTTCTCATCTCCGCCGCGTGGCACTCTTCTCTCTCGATATACTTATTGCTCTTTCCGTCGCGATTTTTTGCGGCAGCCTGTTTTGGGAATTTTCCACTGAACAATATCTGAGTGGTTTCGCCGATGCGATTGTGCCCGCCGGAGCCAGCCAGACCGAAAAGGCGACCGCAATCCTCGATTGGATCGCCGGAGGTCCCGCCCGATCTGCTGACGCAGACCCCGATCCGCTTTTCGACCGTGACCCGCGTTCTACATTGAACTATCGCGGGCTTCTGAACACCTGCGGAACAGCGACAAACGCCTTTGTGAATCTTGCTCGCAGGGGCGGATTGCGTGCGCGTCGGCTGCTACTATTTGACGGGCGCGGCAACACAACGCACGTCGTCGCTGAAGTCAAAATTCAAGGGCAGTGGATCGTGGTCGATCCGCTCTTTCATTTCATCGCGCGCGATGCCTCTGGCCGCCTGCTCACTCGCGAAGATCTGAAAGATCCGCAAGTCTTGCGCCAGGCTACTGCCGGCGTCCGCAACTACCTGGCGGCCTACAGCTACGCTTCCACGGGTCACGTCCGGCTGGCGCGAGTTCCGCTCATCGGCTCATTTCTGCAAGATAGTGTGGCGCGAACCTCGCGTGGCGGCATCTCCGATTGGGATTGGACGCTCCCGCTCGAGCGGGAATCGTTCGCGGCTGTAGTTGTTTCGTTCGCCACAATATTCCTCGCGCTTGCATTCAGGAAGATTGTGCGCCTCGTGTTGCGCTCCCAATTTCGGCCTCTTTCTGAAAGCTTGCCCGCCCCGATTTCTAGCGGCTCCCCTGCTGTGCTCGTGCATAATCAGTGAGGAATGTGCGGAATATGCGGCGCCATCGGAATTTCGAACCGCTCGCTCGCTGAACGCGCGATCTCACGTATGAACGCCGCGATGGTCCATCGCGGCCCGGATGAACAGGGCGAACTTATTCAGCCGCAAGGCGCACCGGCCGTCTCTTTCGGTATGCGCAGGCTGAGCATCATCGACCTTCCGGGCGGATCGCAACCGATCTTCAATGAACAAAAAGATGTAGCGGTTGTTTACAACGGCGAAATCTACAACTTCAGAGAGCTGCGCGAACAGCTCCTTGAATTAGGCCATTCCTTCCGCACGCGTTCCGATACCGAAGTGATCGTCCATGGGTATGAGCAGTGGGGCGAGTCATGCGTCCCGCGCCTACGCGGCATGTTCGCATTGGCGCTTCTCGACACGCGCGGCGCGCCTGCCGTTCCCCCGAAGATTCTTCTTGCGCGCGATCGGCTCGGAATCAAGCCTCTCTACTACGGACATCACAATGGAGTCTTTCTGTTTGCCTCGGAAGTGCGTGCTCTTCTGGCCGCTGGAATTCTTCCCGAGACGCTTTCCGCCGATGGGCTCGAATCGTTTTTGCTGTTCGGGTCTGTGACGGAGCCCCAGACTTTGATTTCGGGAATGTTTTCGCTGCCCCCTGGAAACATTCTTGTTCTGAAGCCGGACTGCGTGTCCAACCCGATCGAGCCCTCAGCGTATTGGACACCTGCACATGCCCTGGAGGAGCCAAAGCGAGAAGCTCCACGCACGTTTGAGCAGGCTGCGAAATCGGTGCGCCTCGCGCTGGACGATGCAATCGAACGCCATCTGATCGCAGACGTGGAACTCGGCGCGTTTTTGAGCAGCGGGCTCGACTCCACGGCCATCACCGCGCTTGCCAGCCGCAAGCGCGCGCATCTCAGAACATTCACGCTGACTTTTCAGGAGGAGGAATTCAGCGAGGCCGCTCTTTCGCGCGAAACTTCGCGGCGGTTCGGCACGCGTCACGAAGAAATTCTTCTTCGCGGCGATGATGTCACGGCCCGTCTGAGCGAAGCCATCTCCGCGCTCGATCAGCCCAGCATGGATGGCATCAACACATATTTTGTCTCTTGGGCTGCTCGCCGAGTCGGATTGAAAGTGGCTCTTTCCGGGCTAGGTGGCGACGAAGTATTTGGCGGCTACTCAACCTTCGCTGCCGTGCCCAAAGCGTCTCGCGCTGCTTCGATCAGCAGGCGCTTGCCTCGTGCGTTTCGGTCTGCAACTGCTTCAGCGGTCGGTCGCGCAGGCGCGAAGGAAACTGATGCGCGCAGAAAGCTTTCTTCACTTTGGGCCGATTCGGACTTTCTTCCGCATGCCTATTTTTTCACGAGGCTTTTGTTTTCGCCGCAGCAGGCGCTTCATCTCCGCGGCGGCGCCTGGAAATCGCGGCCGGATTCACCGTGGCGCCGCTGGGCCGCCGACTCGGTACGGCTTTCGGAGAAATTCGATTCGTTTTCGGCGGTCTCGTGTCTGGAGATGCGGTCATACATGGCCCAGACCCTCTTGCGAGACACCGATTCGGTGAGCATGGCCAATTCGCTCGAAGTCCGCGTCCCGCTGCTCGATCACGTTCTCGTTGAACTTGTGCTTCGGCTGCCCGCCCGCTTAAAACGCCGCGCGGGAGTGAACAAAGCACTTCTTGTCAAAGCCTTGCGCGACATCCTCCCGTCCGAAGTAATTGAGCAGCGAAAACGCACGTTCACATTGCCGTGGGAAGCTTGGCTTCGCGGTCCACTTGCCACCAAAATGAGCCAGGCGCTCTCTAATCTTTCGCCGGCACTCTTGCCATTCATTGACAAACAAGCTGTGGGGAATGTGTGGTCCGATTTCGAAGCGGGCCGCACAAGCTGGTCGCGCCCGTGGGCTCTCTTCGTTTTGAACGAATGGTGCGCTCGCCATATAGCGCGCGGCGAAGGCTCGATGGCAGAATGAGTGGAAATCAGCGGCTTCCCAGAAGTCTAAATTGCAATCGCGAGAGAGTCTTTAGAGACGCATTGTGAATATTCTCGGTATCAACGCCTATCACGGAAATGCGTCCGCTGCGATCGTGTGCGACGGAAAGTTGATCGCTGCCGTCGAAGAGGAGCGCTTCAATCGCGTCAAGTACGCCGCAGGATTTCCCGCGGCAGCAATCCGCTACTGCCTCGATGCGGCTGGACTGAAGCTGACGGAAATCGATCACATCGCCATACCGCGAAATCCGTGGGCGCGCCTGGCGACAAAGCTTTCTTACGCTGTGCGCATGCCCAGCTTTGCGCGCGAGCGCCTGAAGGTGCTGTCGAAATTTGTAGGAATCCCGGAAGCGCTTGGCGCTGCCTTCGATCTTGACCCGAAGCAGATTCGCGCGCAGTTCCATCGGATCGAGCATCATCTCGCTCACGTCGCGAGCGCGTATTTCGTTTCGCCTTACGAAAATGCCGCGGCGCTATCCGCCGACGGCTTGGGCGATTTCGCGAGCACGATGTGGGCCGGTGGCTCCGGAAATCAATTGAAGGTGCTCGGCTCAATTGCGTTTCCTCACTCGCTGGGTATGTATTACACCGCGCTAACGCAATATCTCGGCTTTTGGAAGTATGGCGACGAATACAAAGTGATGGGCCTCGCGGCCTACGGCGAGCCTGAATTCCTGGACGAGTTCCGCCGCATTGTCGTTTCAGACGAGGGGCCAAGTTTCCGGCTCGGCCTCGAATATTTCACTCATCACCGCACCGGTCCTGAGATGACCTGGAGCGATTCGACGAAAACTCCGGAGCAAGGGCGGCTTTTCTCGAAATTTCTCGAAAACCGCATGGGGCCGACGCGTTCGAAGGAAGGGCCGCTCTCGCAACGGCATCACAACATCGCTGCCACGATGCAGGCCCGCGTCGAAGAGGTTCTTTTCGGCATGATGCGCAATCTTCAGAAGAAGACGGGTGCGAATGCGCTTTGCCTCGCCGGGGGAGTCGCGTTCAATTGTGTCGCCAATGGGAAGATTTTTTCGGAAACGCCGTTTGCGCACGTTTACGTTCAGCCCGCCGCAGGCGACGCCGGGCTTGCCGTCGGCGCTGCGTTTTACGTGCATCATCAGATTCTCGGGCAGCCGCGCGCCTTCGTGATGGATCATGCGTATTGGGGACCGGGCTACTCGAGTTCGGAGATGCGTGCGGCGATGACGAGTGCGGGCGTCAACACCACGGATTTCGAGGTTGTCGAATGCGATGAAGGCGAACTTGAGAAGAAAACAGCTCGCTTGATCGCCGATGGAAAAATCGTGGGCTGGTATCAGGGACGCGCGGAATGGGGGCCGCGGGCGCTCGGGAACCGTAGTATCGTCGTCGATCCTCGGCGGGCGGAAATGAAGCAGATCCTGAATAGCCGCGTGAAGCATCGCGAAATGTTTCGGCCATTTGCCCCTTCGATCTTGGAGGAGCGTACGGGAGAATTTTTTGGGTGCTCGAAGCCATCGCCGTTTATGACTTTTGCGTATTCAGTTCGGCAGGAGATGCGCTCCGCCATTCCTGCGCCCACCCACGTTGATGGCACGGGCCGGCTTCAGACCGTCAGCCGCCAGGCGAATCCGCGCTATTGGCGTCTGATCCACGAATTCGGAGAACTAACGGGTGTGCCGGTCGTGCTCAACACTTCGTTCAACGATAATGAGCCGATCGTCTGCCGTCCGGAAGAAGCGATCGATTGCTTCCGGCGCACGCGCATGGATGTTCTCGTCCTCGGAAACACCATAGCGATTAAACGCGATTCCGGCGCCGCGCCGCCTGTACACTCGTGATCGTCGCGGCGATTTGCTCGTGCACATCTTGCTGCTGAACGAATACTATCCGCCGGATAGTTCGGCGACCGCGAAAATGGCTCGGACGGTGGTCGAAGCGCTCGCCGAGCGCCATCGAGTGACGGTCCTCGCCGGGCGTCCCTCCTACGATCCAACCGAGCATTACGCATGGCGGCTTCTGCGGCGCGAAACTGTAGGCAACGTCACAGTCGAGCGCGTCGGGTCGACTGATTTTCCTCGATTTCGGATGAAGCGTCGCATTGCGAATTACCTCACCTTCTCCTTCCTCGCCTTTTTTCGTGCAATCTTCATCCGGTGCGACGCGATTCTCGCGATGACCGATCCTCCCTTTTGCGGAATCATCGGTGCTCTTGTCGCCACACTCACTGGCCGCCCGTTCGTCTACAACATCCGCGACATGTATCCAGATATGGCCGTCGGAGGCTCCATCGTGCGCCCGGGACTCCTTGCGCGTTTGTGGGAGCGCCTCCACCGTTGGGCATTGCGCCGCGCTGCCTGCGTCATCGTGCTGGGAGACGACATGCGTGATCGGATCGTTCGCAAGGGCATCGATCCTGCGCGCATCGTCGTTGCGCGCGACGGCATTGAAATTCCTCGCGAAGTTCCGGCCGCCGATAATCCCGTGGCCCGCGAAATTCGCGGCGATGCGCGCTTCGTTGCACTCCATGCAGGTAATCTCGGATTCTATGGCGCATGGGACACATTGCTTGCAGCGGCCTCGATGCTCGGGAGCCCGGCGTACAGCATCATATTCGTGGGCGAAGGGGCGGAAAAACCGCGGCTTGTCTCTATCGGCGGCGGCCTAGCTTCGGTCCGCTTTTTGCCGTTCCGTCCTGCCAGTGAGATTCCGTTTGTGCTCTCTGCAGCGGATGTTCATATCGTGACCGTCAAGCGCGGTCTCGAAGGAGTTATCGTGCCGAGCAAGCTGTATCCGATCCTTGCGGCAGGACGGCCTGTCTTGGCAGTGTGCACTCCGGAATCTGATGTAGCGCGGATTGTTTCGCGGGCCGGCTGTGGACTCGTCGCCGACCCTGATGATCCTGCGGCAGTAGCTTCCGCGATCCGGGAGTTGGCTTCCGACCGCGAACGGATCGCGGACATGGGCCGGCGCGCTAGCGCCATCGCGCCCGAATATGATAGAGTCACTCAATTACACAAGTTTATACTAGCTATTGAAGAGGCTGTCCTGCATGCCTGATTCGAATTACTGGGCGGGTCGCCGTGTCCTGATCACCGGTGGATCCTCGTTCATCGGCTCGAGTATCGCGGACAAATTGATTGAGCGCGGCGCGAGGCTACGAGTTGTTGATGACCTTTCCAGCGGCAGGCAGGAAAACATCGCCGGGCACATTGCGTCTCGGAAGATTGAATTCTTCCGTGCCGATTTGCGCGAGCCCGGGGTGGCTCGGGAGGCCGTTCAGGGCATCGACACCGTTTTTCATCTCGCCGCCGATCACGGCGGCCGCGGCTACGTCGATCTTCATCAAGCGGGACCAGCCTCGAATTTCTTTCTGGATGGCCTGATCTTTTATGAGTCGCTCAGGGCTCGAGTGAACCGCGTCGTCTTTGCTTCCTCCGGATGCGTGTATCCGAATTTCCTTCAGTCGGATGTGAACGAGGAAATCTATCTCACCGAAGGTCTCACGAAGGGTCCGAACGACGCGGACAACACCTACGGTTGGGCGAAGCTGATGGCGGAACTGACGCTGCAGGCATATTCCCGTGAGCATGGGATGAAGACGGCTTCCTGCCGCTACTTCACCGTGTATGGTCCGCGAGGTGTCGAAAATCACGCGGTGATCGCGATGCTTGCACGCGCCTTCGTAAAGCAAGACCCGTTCGAAGTGTGGGGCGATGGCAACCAAATCCGAAATTGGACCTACATCGACGACATCGCTGAAGGCACAATCCTCGCCGGCGAGAAAATCGACGACGGAACTGCCGTCAACCTGGGCACGATGGAACGCGTGCGCGTCATCGACGCGGCAAAAATGGCGTGCGCACTGGCGGGCTACTCGCCGCAGTTTAAGTTCCGACCCGAGATGCCCACCGGCCCGCTGAACCGCGTGGCCGATAATTCGCTCGCAAAGAAATTGCTCGGCTGGGAGCCGAAGTACTGTTTTCAGCAGGGCCTGGAACGCACAGCGAAATGGTATTTCTCGACAAAAGACCGCGCCGAAGTGGAAGCGCGGCTGGAGCACCAGCTCACGGAACGCTAATGGACATGCCCATTCGCAGATGACTCCCGGACTTCTCGCTTTCGGGATCGCGCTGTTCGCTTCTCTCGCACTCACCGTTCCCGTGCGCGCACTTGCGCTGCGCGTGGGGCTCGTCGATCTTCCAGGTCCGCGGAAAGTGCACCTTACTCCGATGCCGCTCTTAGGCGGCCTGGCGATTTATTGCGGAGTTGTTCTTGCCCTGATTGTGACGATGCCCGCCGCAGCGCGTGAGCAGTCCATCGGAATACTGTTGGGCGCGACGCTGGTCGGAGTTGTGGGCGTTCTCGATGACGGCGGAATGCTTCACCATCAGATCAAGTTGTTTGTCGGAATGCCGCTGGCCGCGGTAATCTTGATTGCCTCGGGCGTTCGCACGGAGTTTTCTGAAACTTTCCGCCCGGGCCAATTCGCATTAATCGCAGATTGCGCGCTCACCATATTTTGGGTTGTTGGCATTACCGCGGCGTTCAGCATATTCGATCACATGGATGGACTGTGCGCAGGTGTAGCGGCCATCGCTGCATTTTTCTTTTCCATCTACGCCTATCTGGATTCGCAACCGCTGGTCATGATTCTCGCCGCGGCGGTGATGGGCGCCGCGCTGGGATTCTTGCGCTGGAATTTCAAGCCGGCGAGGATATTCATGGGCGATTCTGGCGCCATGCTTCTTGGTTTCCTCATGGCAACGCTTGGCATTAAGCTCCGCCCGGTGGCTTTGCAACATCGTACGCTCTGGCTTATTCCCGTCCTCATTCTCGGAGTCCCGATTTTTGATACCACTTTAATCAGCATCTCGCGTCTGCGCCGGGGATTTCTTCCATTTACAACGCCGGGCAAAGATCACACTGCGCACCGGCTTGCGAACCTTGGTCTCGGTCAGCGCGGCGCGGTCTTATTTCTCTATGCCGCAGGTACCGCCTTTGGGATTTCGGCTTTAGTTGTCGCCGCCATTCCTGCGTCTGTGGCTTACATTGTCGTGGCGGGCGTCGCCATGGCCGGTGCGACCGGAATCTGGCTGCTCGAACGCGCTCCATACGAGCGGCAGCAAGAGAAGGGCGCCGCGCATTAACCTTTCATCCCTGGCATGTTAGTTTTGAGCGCTCGCAAATAGAGGAATCGGTGCCGGCCCAAGCGCTGGGAAAAAAGATCGCCGTTGTCGGCGCGTCCGCCGCAGGATTATACGCCGCCGGCCTGCTCGCACGCGCCGGCGCTTCCGTCGAAGTCTTTGAACAGGCCGAGCGCGTCGAGCCGCTGCGCCGCACTCTCATCGTCACCAGCCGTATGCGTGACATTCTCGGACAAGTTGGTGAACCTTCCGTCGTGAATCAGATTCACCGTTTCGAGCTCTTCACCGATGGCCGCGTCGCCAAAATTCATCTCACCCGCCCCGATCTCGTCATTGAGCGATCGGCATTGCTTCGCAGTCTTGGCGATGAAGCGCGCGCCGCCGGAGCGCGTCAGCAGTTTGGAAGGCGCTTCAACTCCCTCGAAAAAACACAGAAGGGCCTCCAGCTGAATCTCCAAACTGCCGACGGTCGATGCGAATCGCGAGAAGTTTCCACTCTAATTGGCGCCGACGGTGCCGCCAGCAAAGTCGCGCGAGCAGGTGGCTGGCCCCGGCTTACAACCGTACCTCTTATTCAGGCGATTGTGCGATTGCCCGCGGAATATCCGCCAGACACGGTTCGCGTCTGGTTCATTCCGGATGACACCCGCTATTTTTATTGGCTTATCCCCGAAGCGGATGGACGTGGCGCGCTAGGACTTATTGGAGAGGATGGCGCCGCTGCCCGTCGCGCGCTCGAGCGGTTCGTTGAGAAGAAGCAATTCGAGCCGCAGAGCTACCAGGCCGCGCGGATTCCTGTCTACACCCGATGGGTAGAGACTTGCCGCGCATTTGGCGGGGGAAACATCCATCTTTTAGGTGACGCGGCCGCACAGGTAAAGGTCACCACCGTTGGCGGTATTGTTACTGGGCTGCGCGGCGCCGCGGGTGTTGCGGAATCGATCATTCACGGCCGCACGCGCATCCTAAGCAAGCTGCGCCGCGAGCTCGACACGCATCTTTTGATTCGCCGTGCGCTACACCATTTCCAGCAGGCCGATTACAGCCGCCTCGTCGATCTACTCAATCCCGGGGCGCGCGACTCGCTAGGCATACACACGCGTGACGAGGCAGTCCGCGTGCTTTGGAACATCTGTCGCCGGCAGCCGCGGTTCGTGCTGCTGGGCCTTCGCGGACTCATCACCGGCAGGTCGCTTGCTTTGGCTAGGCCAAGCCAGACGTTGGATTCGACCGGTCGCTGAATTGCAGCGGCCTTGTTGTTCGACTGGTCTAGCAGCTGCCGATTGCGCTTTCCGTCGCATCGAATGTCGGGGAAAATAAGAATTCGATCTCGATCGGCCGGGAGGACTTTGGCGTGCGCATAGCAGTCATTGGAAGCGGATATGTGGGGCTTGTTTCGGGCGCCTGCCTGGCCGAAATTGGCCACGAAGTGATCTGCGCCGACAACGACAGTTCAAAGATCCGCGCTCTCAACTCGGGCCATATCCCAATCTTCGAGGAAAATCTCGACGCTATTGTCGCCAAGCTCCGCACCTCGGGCCGCCTGAAATTCACCGACGACATCCCGGAAGCAGTCCGCGCCGGTGACGCAATTTTCATTTGCGTCGGCACACCGCCGCTCGAAACTGGAGACGCCGACCTATCCGCCATCGAGAACGTCGCCCGTGTCATCGCTGCAGAGGCCCGATCGCCCAAGCTCGTAATCGAAAAAAGCACGGTACCCGTGCAGACCGGGAAGCAAGTGAAGCGCGCGTTGCAGGTCTACGGACGAGGACACGGGGTCCAATTCCACGTTGCGTCGAACCCCGAGTTCTTGCGTGAAGGTACGGCCGTGGAAGATTTCCTTCATCCCGATCGGATCGTAATGGGTGTCGAAGACCCGGCCGCAGAACGCCAACTCCGCGAAATCTACCGCCCCATTCTCGAACAGAATTTTTATTGTCCAATCCACTCCGGGAAATGCCCGCCGTCGCCTCCGGTCAAGCTCGTCGTCACCACGATCAACAGCGCCGAACTTATTAAGCACGCCTCGAACTCGTTTCTTGCGCTCAAGATTTCCTACGCTAATCTCATCGCCGATCTTTGCGAGCGGCTCGGGGCAGATGTTGACGAAGTGACTGCGGCGATGGGAATGGATCCGCGCATCGGCTCGCAATTTCTCAAAGCGGGGCTTGGGTTCGGCGGGTTCTGCCTACCGAAAGACGTTCAAGCGTTCATTCGCCTCGCGGAAACCGCAAGTGTCGATTTCGGAGTTTTGAAGGAAGCGGAATTTGTTAACAAGCGCCGCATCTCTGCGTTCATCGAGCGCATGCGCAAGGCGCTGTGGATCGTGAAGGATAAACAAGTCGGTGCGCTAGGCCTGGCGTTCAAAGCGAATACCGACGACATTCGCTTCTCGCCCGCCATCGATGTTCTCACACGGATTTGCCGCGAAGGCGCGCGCGTGATCGCTCACGACCCGCAGGCAATCGAACGCTCGCGTGCCGTTTTGCCGGGCGTGCAATTCACCGAGGATCCTTACGCCACAGCAAATGGTTCCGAGGCATTGCTGATCCTCACAGAATGGCCGCAATTCCGCGCGCTCGATTGGAAGCGCATTCGAGCGGCGATGGTTCGTCCGCTCGTTATCGATGGCCGCAATCTTCTCAACCCGCGGGAAATGGAAGAACTCGGATTCGAATATTATTCGTTCGGACGCCCCGAACGCGCAGCCGCCCCGCAGCCCGCGAACACATAGCCCGCTGGTATTCCTAACAAACAGTTTGATAGGGCGTCAGTCCGAACTGCCGAGGCGCCGGCGAATTGTTCGTTTTCTCTACGCGCGGGCCCGATTCACTTCGTGCTACCAGCCGTTCTGAGAGCGCAGCGCCGTAATGTGCGCTGCGTGATGGCGGCCGTGCCATTCGTAAAGCGCAAGCGCGTCGTCGAGCGTCATCGCGCCATGCTCGGGGTGCTTCATCGTGCGCATGAAATCGATCGGCCGGAGCGA
>DASTCZ010000140.1:0-4650 GCA_035710585.1 Candidatus Acidiferrales bacterium
AAGCGAGACCCACGCCGAGCGGCGCGCCAATCCATTTGTGCAGATTGAAACCAACGAAGTCCGCGCCGATGTCGGAGACAGTTACGGTCGTTTGGCCGAGCGAGTGCGCAGCGTCAACGATGACGTCAGCGCCTTTCTCACGCGCCATCGCGGCAATTTTCGCCGTGGGCGCGATGAGACCGGTCTTGTTATTGATGTGCGTCAGAAGGACCAGACGCACTTGAGGATTCGCGCTGAATGCTTGCAAGTACGTTTGGAGAACGTTTTCTTTCGTCGCCGGTTCCGGAATTACGATGCGGACGACTCGAACGCCGCGCCGGTCCACGAGCCAATTCATGACGTATTGCATCGAGGGGTAGTCGAGGTCGGCGTAGAGGACCACGTCGCCCGGCTTCAGGCGGTTATAGCCCGAGATCAGCGCCTGCAAGGCTTCGGTGGCGTTGCGCGTAAACGCAACTTCGCTGACGTCAGCGCCCACGAGCGCAGCGGCTCGCGCGCGCGCAGCCTCGGCGTCGCGAAGATACTCGCCGCGCGCGTAGTGCGAACTTTCTTCATTTACGCGTTCAAGGTTCCGCTCGTACTCCGCGAACACGGGCAGAGACATCATTCCCCAGAAGCCGGCTTCAAGGTTCGTGAACGATTTGTTGACGCGATAACGAGCGGCTACGCGCTGCCAATAAGCTTCATCTTTTGCGACTACGTCGGCCGGGCCGGTGGGCGTGACGAGTGGAGGGAGAGATTGGTCCGATTGTGCGGCGACCGAAGGGAGACACGCAGCGCCGCCGAGACCGGCCACGGCACCTAAGAGAAAGCGCCGAGAGATCTCGGGAGTTGAGAGCTCCGCGGAGAAATCGCGTAGGTCGCGATTATCTTTACAGCTTTTTTTTGCTTCGATGGCTCGCACAATCCAGCTCCTGATCCCTGCTCTGGCGAATTATAGCGTGCTGACCCGCACAGTGCGGCGCTGCCCCCGTTTGAGCAATCCGCTTCGCACCGCGTTGCCAGTTCGCATATAATCTGCCCAACCTTCGGCTAATTGCACGTCTCGCGAAACAAGTTGGCGTGCAGTAGCGTACAAATCTTAGTCAGCTCAGCTTTCCAGGAGTCTTCGCAGATGATCCGCAAAATGTCTTTCCTCGTGTTGTCGCTGCTTTTGATCCCGGCGGCGAGGGCGCAATCGCTCGATGAAGTGATCGCCAAATATGTCATTGCGCACGGCGGCACGGAAAAAATGGGCGCCATCCAGACTCGCCGCATGAGCGGCGAATTGGACGTCAGCTCGCTGCACATCAAGATTGTCCAGGAAAACAAGCGCCCCGACAAAGTACGCGAGGAAGATTCGCTGCAGGGATTCACGCAGGTCCAGGCATATAACGGGAAGACCGGATGGCAAGTCGATCCGACGCAAGGCCGCAAGCAGGCGCAGCTAATGTCTGCCGATGATTCCAAAAACCTCGTCGTCGATGCCGATATGGACGGTCCGCTGGTGAACTACAAGCAGAAGGGCCACACAGCCGAGCTTGTGGGACACGATCCCGTGGAAGGCACGGACTGTTTCAAGATCAAGCTCACGCTGAAGAATGGCGACATCCGCTACTACTACCTCGACGCCGATTCATTCCTCGAGATCAAGCTCGAGACGCAGACCAGCATTCGCGGATCGATCCAGGAATCGGAAACGTATTTCGGCGACTACGAAAAAGTCGACGGACTCTATTACCCGTTTGCGATCGAAACCGGCCAGAAGGGCGACCCGAATCGCGTACGCATCAATATCGACAAAGTGGAGCACAACGTGCCGATCGACGACGCGCATTTTGCAGTGCCCACGACGACGGCCGCTCCGGCCAAAACGCCGGGCAGCCCGAACTAACAGTGTGAACGTGCCGGAAAATTCAAATTCCTCCAGAGGGTGTGTCGCGATGGAAAGAATCGTGTGCGATGTATCGCCGCTGCTGAATTTCGGGAAATTGCTGCGTGCCGGGCGAATTGCTGCGCGGACGTTCGTGTTCCTCCTGCTGATTTGCTCGCTCGTCCCGCGGCCCGCCGCCGCGCAGGCTAAAGTCGATTCGGACACGATCTCGGGTCTTGGCGCGCGAAATATCGGCTCGGCGCAAATGAGCGGTCGCGTCGATTCGATCGCCGCCGTAAAAGAAAACGGCCGCCTCACCGTCTACATCGGCTCCGCGAGCGGCGGGCTGTGGAAGTCGATGAATGGCGGCACCACCTACAAGCCGGTCTTCGACAAACAGACCAGTATGTCCATCGGCGCGATCGCCATTGATCCCTCCGCGCCGAAGACACTTTGGGTGGGCACAGGCGAACCCTGGACGCGAAACAGCACATCCATCGGGGACGGCGTCTACAAATCCACCGACGGCGGCGACAATTGGTCCAACGTCGGCCTGAAAAATTCCGAGCGCATCGCGAAGATTCTGATCGATCCGCACGACGGCAATACCGTTTACGTCTGCGCGCCTGGAAAACTCTGGAGCGATAGCGACGACCGCGGCGTTTACAAGACCACCGACGGCGGCAAAACGTGGAACCAGATCCTCAAGGGCGGAAACGCGTCCACGGGCTGCTCGATGATGTCGATGAGTTCGCGCGATTCGAAGACGCTCTTCGCCGGAATGTGGGATTTCCGGCGCAAGGGATGGACGTTCCGCTCCGGCGGCGAGACACCTACCTCGCCAAGCGCGAGCGGGCTTTTCATGTCCACCGATGGCGGCACAACGTGGAAGGCACTCGACGACAAATCCGCGGCAGGACTTCCGCCAAAGCCGTGGGGCCGCGTAGCCGTGACGGTCGCGCCTTCGAATCCTGATGTGGTTTATGCGCTGATCGAATCGCCGGACAGCGCGCTATACCGCTCGGGCGATGGCGGCAAAACGTGGGAGCGGCGGGATTCGAGCCAGTTCATGGTGTGGCGCCCGTTTTATTTCGCGAACCTGGTTGTCGATCCGAAGGACGAAAACAAGGTCTACAAACCCGATCTCGTGCTGATCTTCAGCAATGACGGCGGGAAGAGCTTCAGCGTCGTGGCGGGCGGCACGCACGGCGACGTACACGATGTCTGGGTCGATCCGGAAAATACCAATCACCTGATTTCCGGCGACGATGGCGGAGTTTGGTATTCCTACGATGCCGGCGGCTACTGGTGGAAAGCCGCGAACCTGCCGATCTCGCAGTTCTATCACGTGAGCGTGGACATGTCCGATCCATATCACGTTTACGGAGGATTGCAGGACAACAGCGTGTGGGTCGGCGATTCGCAATACCCCGGCGGAATTACCAACGGCCGCTGGGAAAATCTTGGCGGCGGCGACGGATTTTGGGCGTTTGAGGATCCGAGCGACCCGAATTACGCCTACGGAGAATCACAAGGCGGAGAAATTTTCCGCGTGAATCGGCGCACGCTCGCGGGGCGCAGCATCAAGCCGCAGCCGAATTACGGCGAAGGCAAGCTGCGCTTCAATTGGAACACGCCCATGCAGGTGAGCCCCAATGACAAGAACACACTCTACATCGGTGCGCAGTATCTTTTCCGAACGCGCGATCACGGCCAGACGTGGGACAGAATTTCTCCGGACCTGACGACGAACGATCTTGAAAAGCAGAAGCAGGAAGAATCGGGCGGCGTGACCGTGGACAATTCCGACGCGGAAACGCACACCACGATTTATTCCATCAGCGAGTCGCCGCGCGATGCACAGGTGATTTGGGCCGGCACCGATGACGGCAACTTGCAGGTCACGCGCGACGCCGGAAAGACGTGGACGAACGTCGTGAGCAACGTGAGCGGCATTCCCAAAGCCTCGTGGGTTTCATGGGTGGAGGCGAGCCGCTTCGATGCAGCGACTACATACGCAGCATTCGATCGCCACACGTTCGGCGACATGAATCCGCACGTCTTCAAGACAACGGACTACGGGAAGACGTGGACATCGGTCGTGGAGGAAACCAGCGGCGTGCGCGGATACGCGCATGTCATCAAGGAAGACACCGTCAAGCCGGACCTTCTGTTCCTGGGCACAGAATTCGGACTGTGGGTTTCGCTCGACGGCGGAAAGCAGTGGGCGCAATACAAGGGCGGCAATTTCCCGGACGTAGCCGTTCGCGACATCGTGATTCATCCGCGCGAATCTGATCTGGTGATCGCGACGCATGGGCGCGGGATCTGGATCGTGGATGACATTTCTCCGCTGCGGAAACTCACCGCCGAAATGCTGACGCAAGACGCGGTGTTCATTCAGGGTCGCGCTACGCAACAGCGGCTGAACGCGAGCGGTGGCTGGGCCGAAGGAGACGCGGCGTACAGCGGCGCGAATCCGGTCGATGGCGCGTGGATTACTTATTATCAGGCGAAGCGCCACATCTTCGGGAAGATGAAGATCGAGGTGCTCGACGCGAACGGGAAGGTTATCGACACCGTTCCTGCAAACAACCGCCGCGGCTTGACGCGCGTGGCGTGGTCGAGGCGGCTGAAGGGCGCCCAAGTACCGCCCGCGGCGACTGCGGCATTTCAGGCGGCATTCGGGCCGAGAGTTTTGCCGGGCACTTACACGGTAAGAATGACGCGCGGCGATCAGGAGTACACGACGCAGCTGGCGATCCAGCTGGATCCGCGAGCGACCTACACAGCGGAAG
>DASTCZ010000141.1:0-15368 GCA_035710585.1 Candidatus Acidiferrales bacterium
ACCGCAGGCGTAAATCACGATTTTGCGCGAGGCGACTTTTTCGAGGGTTTCGATCAGCCGCGGCCAGCCGACGGGCACCACGGCTTCCGCGACCGAGCGGCGCATCAGCGAGACGGCTTCGCCGAGCAGGAAGATGCGCACCTCGTGGCCGGCTTCGGAGAGCGCGAGGCCGTGGAGAAATGGAAACGCGGCCTTGGTGGGATCGTCCGAACCCCAAGCGCTTTTCATCATGATGTGAAGCGATTTCGAGGCCGACTGATTTTGCGATGAGCTTTGATTTTGCAGGGGCGAAGCAAACGCCAGCAGCGGCAGAGCAGCGAGCTTGGAAAGAAATTCTCGGCGGGCCATAAGGTTTCCTCCTTACGGTGGCGCGTGGAGTCATGGTCCGCGCGCCGGATGACCGTGAATCTAATGGAAGGGACAAACAGAAGTCCAGCCATTAGCTAGCGAAGCGCGCAGGTTCTGAGAGTCGAAACCTGCGGAGCCGACGGAGGCGATCATGTCATTCACGCTGTACTTGCTGGGGTTTTTGATCATGTTGGGCGGACTGATTTACGGAGCGCACTTGCTGCATGTGCCCGAGCGCTGGATTGTTGTCGGAGCTGTGGTTTTGGGCGGCGCAGGGATTTTGTCGGCAGTGACAGCGACGCGGCACAAGGATCCCTCAGCGTAGAAGGCAGTTTGCAGTCAGTGGAAGGCGGAAGGCCTCACCGCTACAAATCGCGGTGAGCTACAACGGACATTCGCAAACGATGATCCTGTTCGAGATGGTGGGGGCTGGCGACCACGGGTGGCTTCCGATCCGGTCAAACTGCAAAGGCCCGAAGGGGGCCACCGTGTGCAGTCACTCCAGTTAAGGACATGATCGCCAGCAGCGTCATGCAAGAGACTGGCTGGAGACTAGCGCGAGTGGGAAACCGATTGAATCCGGCAAATCCTGTAAGCCGGCTGATGGCCGGGTGTAAGGGAAAAGCTTACGCGACGGCGGCCGCGGCGCGCATGGCGCGCTCCAGGCGGCGAATGCGCCAAACAAAGCGCGAGGGGCTGAGCTGTTCGACGAGATCGGGTTGCATCACTTCGTGAACGCTCATCTGCGTGCCACGCTTGCAAGTGACGCGAAACACATGGCCGTATGGAGACGTGACTTCAAATACGCCTTCCTCATTGCGGAGAATTTCCGCGGGATTTTCGACGATCAGGGAGCCTTCGACTGGGCTAAGCATTGTTCGTTCTCCTCAGGCAACCACAATTCCCACAAACGACGGGAAACGTGCGCACATTTAGACCATGTGTTACGAGTCGATACAATCAGTGGAATACTGTAGAAATCGGCGCGCTGCGCGGTTCGAGGACGGATTAAGACGAGCGAAATCAGCGCAATAGAGCGGTGCGCGGCAGCGATGCGCAAATCCTGTGCAATATTTTGGATACTGTATTAACCCGCCGGTGAAGCTCGGCGGATGGAGGTAGCTGCGGATTGCGAGGCTGCTGCGAAACTGTTTTGCGGCACATCGAATAGCGCCAAATGCCGCTGAAAAATAGGGGTTTGTCCCGATAGACGGCGAACGGCCGCCGCCGCATAGTCGCCGAGTATTATCTCAGCGATAAAAGGCGTGGTATGAGCAAATTTACATCGCTCCGGTGGGCGTGCGCGAAATGCCGTGCGAGATTTGAGTCGGCCGACGCGCTGCGGAAACACGGCAAGAGAATTCACAAGGTTGGATTGGAAGCGCGGCGCGGGGGAATTTCTCCTCTCGCGAATGGCGCTGACGTGAGCGAATCCGAAGTGACCGGAATTCCGGCAGCGGCACGCGCGAGCGCCGGCGGCCGCTGACCGCCGCGGCAATTTCTTCACGAAAACCCAGCTCTTAGCGCCGCGCGAGAGCCCAGATACTTCCCGAGTCGCAATTTTTGCCTAGCGATTTTTGCCGAGCGCCTTCCTACACGGATTCTTTTTCCGAAGTCACGCCTATCGCCGATAGCGAGCGCCACAGGCGCGGACTACAAGTCAAAGTCCGGCAATGCGCCGGAAGCGATTTGCGCGGGAACAGACCCGGCTGCGAAATTCCGCGGAGGAAAGATCGCGAAAACTTTCAAGGAGAGTGCGTTATGTCTACGCTGAAAGAGCTGCTCGTCATGGAATTGCAGGACCTCTATGACGCCGAAAACCAAATCATCAAAGCACTGCCGAAAATGATCAAGGCGACCAGTTCGCCGGAGCTGCGCTCTGGACTCGAGGCCCATCTACAGGAAACGCTGGCGCATCCGAAGCGGATCGAGCAGATACTGGAACAACTCGATGAAGATCCGAAAGGATGGAAGTGCAAGGGAATGCGAGGGCTTCTCTCCGAGGGGAGCGAGTTGCTGGGAGAAAAGTTGAGCGACGAAGTGGAAGATGCGGGGATTATCGGCGCGGCTCAGCGAGTGGAGCATTACGAAATCGCGGCGTACGGAACGGCCCGCACATTCGCCGAATTGTTGGAAATGGATGAAGCGGTGTCTCTGCTGGATCAGACGCTCGAGGAAGAAAAGGCCGCGGACGAAAAGCTGACGGAAGTTTCGGAGTCTGTGAATGCCGCGGCGCTTTCGGCGGGCGAAGGCAAGGAAGCGGAAGAAGGCGAGAAGCGGCCAAAGGCGGCGCGAGGAAAGGCGAAAACGGCCGGATTGTAGGAGATTCGCGGCCATCGAAGAAATGGCACGAATTGCGACGCACGCAAAAGTGAAAATGCGCCTGACGATTCAACTCGTCAGGCGCATTTGTTTGTAATACATTTTCGAAAGCGACCATCCCTTGATTGGTGTAATTCTCTCGCGCGATTTTCCCGCTACAGGCGATAGAGCATTGAAATACAGCGAACGCCCCATTGAGGTGAGCGGAGGCGGACGCTAGGTTGGAAGAGGGAGCAAACCCCAATCCTTTTTTCAGGAGGGACACATGGCACAAGGAACTGGAACCGCGCCGCAGACGCAATACAAGTGCTCGCATTGCGGCAAAACGTTTAACTCCGCGGCAGAACTTCGCGAACACGAAAAGAATTGTAAGGCGGGATCCGAGAAGCGCTAGTTTCCGCAAGACCGCAACAAGTGCTGCGCTGAGCGAATGAACCAGATCATGTGTTTTCAGGCCAAACTGAATTCAAACTGAAGCTCAGCGCGGCGGCAAAATTCACCTCAGGCTCGCAAAGAGAACGAATTTCGGGCCTAACTTCCGCAGGTTTCATCGCATCACAACAAACGGCTGAGTCCTCAGGTTTTCCGAAGCGGGTCAATAGCGGCACCGTCCCCCGGACCGGAAATCCCTTGAAGATGGAAAGGAATTGACATGGCTGAATTTACGGGCACCAAGCGGCAATTGGACCCGATGTTTACGGCTCCCGTCGCAAAGAGCGAGCCATTTAAGAACACGTCGAGAATCTCCGAATCTTCCGAGCGGCCATCGATGAGTACGCGATCAGGCTCGAATCCCGAAGAGACGCGCCAGCGAATCGAGCTGCGCGCCTACGAACTTTACGAACAACGCGGGCGCGAAGACGGCAGGGAACTCGACGATTGGCTGCGCGCCGAGCAGGAAGTGACGAGCGAGACGATCGGTTCGCAGGATTAAGAGGTCTCCGCGGCATGGGATCCGCGATACTGTAGGCCGGGCCTGCTGTCGAGCAGTTGGTGTGTCCGCGTCGAATACGAATGTATACAGGTGCATCCAAGCGGCGACACGCGCCCGGAGTTATAAGTGTGAAAACTGGTGACGCGCCCCAGCATGAAAACGAGTTGCGTGGCGTGGTAAAATTACGATGATTTGGGTGAATTTCTGGCGGGTGGGTGACACCTGGAAACGGTTCGCATTCTGATTGTGGACGACCACGCTGTGGTGCGGCGCGGGGTCCGGGCTTTGCTGCCGAGCGGCGAATTCGAAATCTGCGGTGAAGCGGAAAACGGGCAGGAAGCGATCCGGCTGGCCGGCGATCTGAAGCCGGAAATCATCATCATGGATCTGTCGATGCCGGTCATGAACGGATTGCAGGCCACGCGGATGATCCGGCAGTCGTTCCCCGACATCAAAGTCGTGCTTTTCTCGCTGCACACGTCGTCTGAGCTGGTGCGAAGCATTTTCATGGCCGGCGCGCGCGGCTATGTGCTGAAGTCGGACGCGGAGACGGATTTACTGAAGGCCTTGAACACGGTCCACGAGAATAAGACATATGTGAGCCCGGCGATCGATCCGAGCCTGGTAGCAAGAGTGATGCAGCAGATTTCCCCGCAGTAATTTCCAGCCTTTTCTTTTTTCAGCCAGCAATTTCCGAATTCGCGGCATCATTGCGCAAAGATGATGGGCGTGATAGGAATGCGCCACTCGTCCTATCGAAACAAAATCCGGCGTGCGAGCAGGGGCTCCAGACAAAGATGCTTGGCCAGATGATGGATTTTCCGTTGACGCTCGTTCCCATTCTGGAGCGCGCGCGAAACGTGTATTCGCGGAGCGAAGTAGTGTGGCGGCGGCCGGATCGCGGCGTCGAGCGATATACGTTCGCGGATTTTTACGGGCGCGCGAGGAAGCTCGCGGAAGCGCTGACGCGTGCGGGATTGAAGCCCGGCGATCGCGTGGCCACGCTCATGTGGAATCACGAGACGCACCTCGAAGCGTATTTCGGGATTCCGTGCGCGGGCGGAGTGCTGCACCCGTTGAATTTGCGTTTGCACCCGAGCGAGCTAGCGTTTATCGCCAATCACGCGGGCGACCGGTTTCTGATCGTGGACGACGCGCTGCTGCCGTGCCTGGAGAGCTTTCGCAAAGATGCGAAGTTCGAGCGCATCTTCGTGGTGAAGTACGGCTGCACGGGGAGCGACGCGGAATTTCGCAAGATCCACAAATTTGAGAACTACGACGATTTGCTCGAGACGGCGAGCGGCGATTATCAATTTCCGCCGATCGACGAAAACTCGGCGGCAGCGATGTGCTACACGTCGGGAACGACGGGCCGACCCAAGGGAGTGGTCTATTCGCACCGGGCGTTGGTGCTGCACTCGTTTGCGGAGACGGTGGCCGATGCTTTTGGAATCAACCATCAGGACACCTTGCTGGTGGTGGCGCCGCTCTTTCACGCGAACGGATGGGGGCTGCCGTTCACCGCGGTGATGACGGGCGCGAAGATGGTATTTCCGGGGCCGCACGTAGATCCGGAAAGTTTGCTGGAGCTGATCACAACGGAGCGCGTGACGGCTTCGTGCGGCGTGCCGACGGTGTGGATCAGCGTGCTGGCGGAGCTGGAGAAAAATCCGGAGAAATGGAAACTGGCGCAGACGATGCGGGCTCCTTGCGGAGGAACCGCGCCGCCGGAGGCGTTGATTCGCGGGCTCGACCGCTTCGGGATTCACCTGATTCATTTGTGGGGCATGACGGAAACCGCGCCGCTGGCGACAACGGGCGGGCTGCACGTGCACATGATGGACTGGAGCGAGGACGAGAAATATGCGGTGCGCGCGCAGCAAGGAATCCCGGCTCCCTTCATCGAATTGCGCGTGACCCGCGAGGGTAAAGAGGTGCCGCGCGACGGAGAAACCGCGGGCGATCTGGAAGTGCGCGGACCGTGGGTGGCGGCGAGCTACTACAACATGCCCGAAGAAGCAGCGCGCTGGACGAGCGACGGATGGTTTCGCACGGGCGACGTGGCGGCGTGGGACGATTCGAGCCGAATTCGATTGGTGGATCGCAGCAAAGACCTGATCAAATCGGGCGGCGAGTGGATCAGTTCCGTGGACCTGGAAAACGCGCTGATGGGACATCCCGCGGTGCGGGAAGCGTGTGTGGTGGGCGTGCCACACCCGAAGTGGCAGGAGCGGCCGCTGGCGGTGGTGGTGCTGAAAGAGAATGCGAGCGCGACGCAACAGGAGCTGCGGGAATTTCTAGGAACGAAGTTCGCCAAATGGCAACTGCCGGACGCGTTTGTGTTCTCGGACGCGATCCCGCGCACTTCGGTCGGCAAATTTTTGAAGAGCAAGCTCCGCGAAGAGTACGCGAATTGGAAGTGGGAATGAGCGCGGGCGTTAGACGCGGACGAGCGTGCGCTCCTCGGATTTCAGCGCTTCGTGTTTTGCAACCGCGGCCTGATTGGCCTGCGCTATTTTTGCATCCACCTGCTGGATGAATTGCGCGCGATTCTTCCGCCACAATTGGATCAGCGCAGGGCTATAGCCGAAGATCGCATTTTTGGCGCGATTGCCGATCGCCTTCAATGCGTCGGCGCTGGTCTTTTTCTTGACGGCGATCTCCGTCATGGCGCCGCTGCGGTCGTAGGCGATGATGGAAAACGATTTTCCGGTGGGGATAAAGCCGTGATAGTGCTTCACGACGCGCGGATACACCCAGACGACATCCGCAGTGCGCATGACGGTGAGGCTGAAGGCGCGCTGATTGACGAGCCACATCGGCGCGAGCCGGGCGGAGCCGATCGCTTCGCCTCCTCCGCAACCGCGAAATTGCGCGTCGAGATCCATTTCGAGCTGCTGCGGCGAACCGAAGCGAGCGAGCTTCTTGTACACGGGATGAGTGGCGGGTTCCGAGCGCCAGCGGAGGCCCGCGAAGAGCATCCAAATCCAGAGGCCACCAAGCAGGATTCCGAACGTGATGCCGAAATAGCCGTCGCGGCGGAATGAAGTTGCGTCGAGCATGACGGGAAGGAATTTTCCATTGAGTTCGGGATGGGCGTTGTAAAGCGACTTCACGACGCCTTCGTACATGTCGTTTGGAATGGACGTGAGCGCGCCCGAAAGAGCGGTGGCGGCGGTATCGTCCGAGGACTTTACGAGGAGCAGGCGGTCGCCAAGGCGGAGCGCCAGGATCGGAGAATGCGTGGTGATGAAGTATTCGGTCGAAACTTCCTGGCGGCCGGTTTCGAGTGTTTCATCGCCTTGCAGCGTGACGAAATAGTTGTGGAGCGAGCTCGCGTCGCGCATGGAGAGAACCGCGGAGCGGTCGATCGGGAACGGCCCGTGAAAGAAATTATAGAGATAGCGGCCTTCGAGCCAGAAGAAGCCCGCTACGACGGCGAGGCCGAGGAGACCGGCGAGGATGAAATTGCGGGCGAGGCGGCGAACGGACGAAGCGAGAAAGCCGTCGGTCATGAGGTCCTCCGGTAGTTGCACCGAGAATGAAGGGCAAAATCGCGGGGACACATAGGACGGAAGTACTGGCGTGGATGAAAATGTTCAGCTGGTAACGCCGGAAAGCTTTGGGCTGAGCGGTGAGACGGCGCGGGAGATACTGTCTGCAATAATCTTCGCGGAAACAGTGCGGAATAGCGCGTGTCACGCGCGCGGAGATCGGCACATCTATTTGAAGAGAGCAAAATTCAGGAGAATTTTGGGAGCGACATGAGATTCGTTTGTCTGGCCTCTGATTACGACGGCACGTTGGCGGAAGACGGAGTGGTGCCGAAGAGCACCGTGGCGGCATTGCAGCGAGTGAAGGAATCGGGGCGGAAAATTGTATTGGTGACGGGGCGCGAAGTCGCAGACTTGCGGAGCGTGTTCCCGGAGTTAGGGATCTTCGACCGCGTTATAGCAGAAAACGGAGCGGTGCTGCTTGGGGAAGAAGGTCAGCAGGAAAGGACTTTGGCGAAGGCGCCGCCTATCGAATTAACGGAGGAATTGCGCCGTCGGAGCGTGCCGATTTTTGTGGGGAAATCGATTGTGGCCACGTGGCGGCCGCATGAGAAAGATGTGCGCGATGCGATCCGCGAGCTGCGGCTGGACGTGGAGGTGGCGCTCAATAAGAACGCGGTGATGATCTTGCCTAAGGGAGTGACGAAAGCTTCGGGGTTGCGGCAGGCGCTCGGCGAGCTGAAGATTTCAGCGGAGAGCGTCGTAGGCGTGGGCGACGCGGAAAATGACGAGGATTTCCTGGCGATTTGCGGGATGAGCGTGGCGGTGGCAAACGCCTTGCCGGAGCTGAAATCGAAGGTGATGCACGTGACGAAGGCCGATCACGGCGCGGGGGTCGAAGAATTGATTGCGGAGCTCTTGGCGAATGATTTGAGCGAAAGGTTACCGGCGGCGGCGCCCCGCTCACACTGAGACCGCCGCAAAGGCTGGGCGCTGAGAGATTGACCCACCTCGCTTGCGCCGATAAAATCGCGGCAATTTCACCCTGGCAATTTGCAAGGAGAACGCTGTGACACGAACGCACGCGTCCCGGCACGGTTTTTTGCTGCTTGGAGCTTCTTTCGCGCTGTATCTCGGCGCTTTGCCACTCGCCGCCGGCGCGCCGCAGCAGATGGACATGAAAGCCGCGCCGCCGGCGAAGCTGATGCAGGGGATGGGTTCGCTGCACCATCGGATCGCAACGCAGAATGCGGACGCGCAGAAATTTTTCGATCAAGGGCTGACGCTGATTTACGCGTTCAATCACGCTGAGGCGGCGCGGTCGTTCCAGCGCGCAGCAGAGCTTGATCCGCGTGAGCCCATGCCACATTGGGGATTGGCGCTGGCGCTGGGGCCGAACTACAACGCGACGGACGTGGATGCCGAGGCTGAGAAGACTGGCTACGACGCAATCCAAAAAGCGAAATCGCTGGCCGCGAGTGCGCCGGAGGCGGAGCGCGCGTACGTGGAGGCGCTGGCGCACCGGTTTTCGAATGATCCGAAAGATCAGAAAAATTCGGCGGGGATGCTGGCCGCGAATTACACGGCGGCGATGCGGGAGCTTTACCAGAAATATCCGGACGATCCTGATGCGGGGACACTTTACGCCGAATCGATGATGGATTTGAACCCGTGGCTGCTGTGGACGAGCGACGGGAAGCCGGCAAAAGACACGCTGGAGATTGTGGCGGTGCTGGAAGGAGTGCTGCGGCGCTGGCCCGATCACGTTGGCGCGAATCATTTTTACATTCACGTGATGGAGGCCTCGCCGAATCCGGAATATGCGCTGCCGAGCGCGGACAGGTTGCAGACGCTGGTACCGAACGCGGGGCATCTGGTGCACATGCCGGCGCACATCTATGAGCGCACGGGAAATTATGCGAACGCGGCGAAGAGCAACGTGGACGCGGTGGCGGTGGACCGGAATTATTTGCGTGACAAAGACATCGTGAATCCGACGTATTCCTTCGGATACGTGCTGCACAACAAGGATTTTTTGCGGCAAGCGGCAGCGATGGAAGGCGACTACGACACGGCCATTAAAATCGCGCGGGAAATTGAAAGTGACGGCCGAACCGGAATCGCGCAGATGCCGGACATGGCGTCGATGATGGAAGTGGGCCTGCCGGAGCCGATTTTGGTGCTGGCGCGGTTCGCGAGGTGGGATGAGATTCTGGCGGCGCCGCAGCCGGATGTGAAATTCTCCGGGCTGGCGTTTGAGTGGCATTACGCGCGCGGAGCGGCGTTTGCGGCGAAGGGCGATGCGGCGAAGGCTCGCGCGGAGCGGGATGCGATGGCGGAAACGTACAAGAAACTGCCGCAGGGGCCGGCATTCGGGATGCTCTTCAATACGTGGGAGACAGTCAACGAAGTGGCGACGCACGCGCTGGACGCGCGGATCGCGGGTGCGCGCGGCGATTGGAATGCGGCGGCGAACGAATGGCGTGCGACGGTGGCGGTGCAGGACAAGATGCGTTACAACGAGCCGGACGACTGGTATTACCCGACGCGAGAATCGTTGGGCGCGGCTTTGCTGCGCGGAGGAAACGCGGCGGAGGCGGAGAAAGTTTTCCGGGAAGATTTGGCGAAGCACCCGCGAAATCCGCGCGCGCTTTTCGGATTGCAGAAGGCGCTCGAGGCACAGGGGAAAACTGTGGATGCTGCGTGGGTGCGGGACGCGTTTGCAAAAATGTGGAAGGGCGGGGCGCTGAAGATCGAAGACTTGTGAGAAGTTCCTTCACCGGCGCGGGGAAATAAAGAAAGCCAGGAGGTTGCGTTGCGGAAAATTCCGGCAGGGAAATTGTGTCGCTGGGCGCTGCTCGGCGCGTGCAGCGCGGCGATGGCGCAGGCGCAGGGAACTTCGCAGAACACTGCGCCGCAGCAGAGCGCTGCGCAGCAAGCTCGCGCGCAGCAGCAACAGGCGCAGGCGGCTGCTGGAGAGGCGCTGACGCCGGAGCTGATCGCAAATCTGCAAAAAATCCGCGAGGCGGCGATGGCCAGCGATTATGCCTGGCGGGAACTGGCGCATTTGACGGAGAACATCGGGCCGCGGCTGGCGGGTTCGCCGCAAGCGTTGCAGGCTTCGAATTACGTGGCGGATGAGATGCGGAAGCTGGGGCTGGAGGTGAATCTCGAGCGCGTGACGGTGCCGCACTGGGTGCGCGGCGAAGAGCGCGGCGAGCTGACGGTATTTGCCGGGCAGGCGCCGCGGACGACGCAGAAGATTGTGCTGACGGCGCTGGGGAACAGCGCGGCAACGCGGGCGGACGGAATCACCGCGGAAGTGGTGGCGGTGAATAATTTTGCGGAGCTGGCGGCGCTGGGGCGAGAGAAGGTGTCGGGACGGATTGTGCTTTACAACGAAAAATTCGACGCGCGAATGGCCGCGCAGGGAGAAGCGTTTCTGGCCTACGGGCCTGCGGTGGAATACCGCATTCGCGGCGCGCAGGAGGCGCAGAAATTGGGGGCGGTCGCGTCTCTGATCCGGTCGGTGGGCGATGCGGATTTTCGGCTGCCGCATACGGGGACGAGCATTGCGGCGGGAATTCCGGCGGCGGCGGTGACGGCGGAAGATGCGGAGTTGATCGCGGACCTGACAAAACAGGGGCGCGTGGTGATGCACCTGGTGCTGACTCCGCAGACGCTGCCGGACACGACGGGGTACAACGTGATCGCGGATTTGAAGGGGAGCGAACATCCCGAGCAGGTGGTGGTGGTGTCCGGGCATCTCGATTCGTGGGATTTGGGGACGGGCGCGATTGATGACGGCGCGGGAGTGGTGGTTGCGATGCAGGTGGCGAATCTGTGTAAGCAGCTGAGTCTGCGTCCACGGCGGACGATTCGCGTGATTGCGTGGATGGACGAAGAAAACCGCGGCAGCGGCTCGACGGCCTACGCGGCGGAATACAAGGGCGAGTTTGCGAATTACGCGGCGGCATTCGAGAGCGATAGCGGCGCGGGGCATCCGATGGGATTCAGCGGCAACGCGAACACGCGCGCGATCACAGAGATGCAGGCGATCGCGGCGCTGCTCGGCCCGATCGGCGCGACCGGCGTGCAGAACAACGGCGAAGGCGGCGCGGACATAGGGGTGATGGGGCAGGCGGGCGTGCCGGTGTTCGGGCTTTGGCAAGACGGCCGGACATATTTTCATTACCACCACAGCCCGGCGGATACGCTCGACAAAGTGAACCCGCACGAGCTACAGGAAAACGCCGCCGCGCTGGCGGTGATGGCGTATGCGATTGCGGATTTGCCGGAGATGCTGCCGCGGCAGCAATAGCGTAACCGCGATTTGAGTGCGTCACCGCCGATCCCGGGGAGACCTCGCGACACCTTTTTCGCCGCAGATTCGTATCCTAAGTAGGAGCCAAAGAGGCCCGGCTTTCTTGACCGAATCGGCGCGCACCACTACACTTAATCGTTTCCTCGCGCGCATTTTTGCCCATAGGGAGAGAGAGCTTTGCCGAAGCGTACTTTTCAGCCAAACGTGCGGCGCCGTCACAAGAAGCACGGCTTCCGCTCGCGAATGAAGACGAAGGGAGGCCGCAAAGTGTTGGCGGCCCGGAGAAGGAAGGGGCGTCATCGCCTTACAGCAGTCTGATCGGACGGCGTCCGGCGAAGGCGCGGCGGGACCGCGATTACGCTGGACGCGCAAATCGCGGCTTTTGCGCCGCGGCGATTTCGAGACGGTCTATCGCGAAGGCCGGCGCAGGTCGAGCGCCCAATTCGTGATTTTTTTTCGTGCCAACGGGACAAGTCACAGCCGGTTTGGCGTGAGCGTGAAGCGAGCTTTAGGCCGCGCGGTGCAGCGGAACCGCATCCGGCGGCGGATTCGGGAAATCCTCCGAGTACACCTTTTGGAGATACCAGCGGGATGGGACATCGTGATACATCCGCGCGCGACGGTGGCGGACGCGGAATTTTCGCGGGTCGCGCGGGAGCTACAGACGCTGCTGAGGTCGGCCCCGGCATGAACGAACGCCGCTCGATCGCCGCGCGCGTGCTGCTCGGGCTGATTCGCGGATATCAGGTGCTGCTGTCTCCGGTGCCGGGTTCGCCCTGCAAGTTTTATCCTTCGTGCTCGCGGTACGCGCAGGAAGCGATTGAAATTCATGGCGCGCGGAGCGGCGCTGTGCTGGCTGTGAGGCGGCTCTTGCGCTGCCGGCCGGGCACACGAGGCGGAGTGGATTTTGTGCCCGGGCGCGTGGAAGTGACGCCGCCATCGACGATGAAGGAGTGTCTGCGGTGAACGAACCGAAGGGGGAGATGTCGCAGGAGAAGCGCGCGATACTTGCCGCAGCACTCGCACTGGCAGTCATTTTGGGATTTGAATTTTTCTTCCGTCCGCCGCAGCCGCCTCCGAATCAGAATTCCGCTCAGCAAAATTCGCAGCAAGCGCAGGCGCCGCAATCCGCGCCGAGCACACCGGCCGGCGCGCAAATCACGGGAATTTCTCCGCAGCCCGCAACGCCGACTCCGGCGCGCGCGGCTGCTTCCGAGCAGACGATCACGGTCGAAAGCCCCGTCTACCGCGTGAGGATCTCGAATCGCGGCGCGGTGGTGCAGAGCTGGCAGCTTACGCGGTATCGAGATGAAGCGTCGCCTCCCCACACGCTCGACGTAGTGCATTCCGACGCGGCGCAGCAATTCGGATGGCCGCTCTCGCTGGTGATGGACGATGCGCAGAGAGAAACGGCGGTCAATTCAGGCCTCTACGACGTTTCGATTTCCGGCGCGAAAGCGGACTCAGCGGGCGTGGTGCAGGCGCCGGTAGAGATCGACCTCAGCTGGAGCGATGGAACGCTTGCCGTAACGAAGAAGATTCATTTCGACGCGAGCTACGTCGCGAAGATTGAAGTGAACGCGACGTCGAACGGGCAGCAGATTCCATTCGCGCTCGGATGGCGCGGAGGATTCGGCGACCAGACTGCGTACCAGCCCGCGGCGCACACGCAGGTTTACTACAGCCACGACTCGAAGGTCGAGACGATGGGCTACAAAAGTCTGGGCCAGCCCAAGCAGCCCGATCAGAAAAAAACGATTGGCGGCCCGCTCGATTTCGTGGGAATCGAGGACAGCTACTTCGCGGGCGCTTTCATGCCGCCGATCGAAACGGTGGGACCGCGCACCGGATTGCCGGATCCGGTGGATACGAACCTCTCGCTGACAAATTGGGCGCAGCCGCGGCAAGTGGTGAATGCCGACGGAAAGACGGAGCAGGATTTTGTTCCGCAAATGGCAGTGAGTTCGGCGAAAGGCGGGCCGCTCGATTTGCGGCTTTACGTGGGCCCGAAAGATTTGGACGGGCTGAAGGCGATCCGTCCGCCGCTCAATCAACTGGTGCAATTCGGCTGGCTGACGATCATCGCCGAGCCGCTCTTTTATTTGCTGCTGTGGTTCCACAAATGGGTGCCGAATTACGGTTGGGCGATCGTGCTGCTGACCATCGCGATGAACATGGCGCTGCTGCCGCTGCGCATGAAAACGCAGAAATCGATGATCAAGATGCAGAAAGTGGCGCCGGAAATTCGATCGATCCAGGACCGCTACAAAAAATATTCGATGCGCGATCCTCGCAAGGCGAAAATGAACGAGGAAGTGATGGCGGTGTATTCGCGCGAAGGCATCAATCCGCTGGGCGGATGTTTGCCGCAGGTGCTGCAACTGCCGATCTGGTACGGGTGGTATCGCATGCTGGGTGTGACCATCGAGCTGCGCCAGGCGCCGTGGTTCGGCTGGATTCGCGATCTCTCCGCGCCGGATCCGTATCGCCTGCTGCCGATCATCATGGCCGTGGCGATGTATCTGAGCCAGAAGATGACGCCGATGCCCGCGACCGATCCTTCGCAACAGCGCATGATGGCGCTGATGCCGATCATGTTCGGCGGAATGTTTATTATTTTTCCGATCTCGAGCGGGCTGGTGCTCTACATCCTGACGACGAGCGTGGTGGGAGTCGCGCAGCAATATTTCCTAAACAAGAGCACGCCATTACCGCAGGCTTCAAAGGGATCGAAAAAGAACAAATAGAACGAAACGCGGCGCCAAACACCATGACTGATTCCAAATTCATGAAAAACTCGGAGCTGGACCGCGAAGCTGTCGCGAAGGCATTGCGGGAATGGCTCGCGGCGATCCTGCCTGCGACGCGGCTCGATCTTCGTGGGGAAGTTCGCGTGGAAAAGGCTGAGGCCGCAACGGCGCAGGAATTCGAAAAGCCCGAGGTGATGGTGGTGCTTTCCGGCCGAGATCAAGGCGTGCTGCTCGAAAGAAACGGCGAATTGCTGCAGGTGTTTGAATACCTGGCCGTTCGCTCGCTGCGCATCGATCCTCCGTTTTTCGACCGCATCCGATTCGATGCCGGCGACTGGCGCGCCACGCGAATCGCGGAATTGAAAATGGCGGCGCGCGTCGCGGCCGATCGCGTGCGCGAAACGCGCCTGCCATTTCGATTTAACCCAATGGCCGCGCGCGAACGGCGCATCGTGCATCTTGCGCTACAGGATGTGCAGGGGATTCGCACTTCGAGCGAAGGCGCAGGAGACGAGCGGCGAGTGGTGATCTTTCCCGCGGACGCGAAAAGCTAGAGAGAGCGCGACACAAGCTCAGCGGCCGTTTCGCCGCATCATTCCAGCGGAAACGACCCGGCCTTCGGCGTCAAACGTGACGCGATAGGTGAATCCCGACATGCGGCCGCGGCGCCGCGAAAAGAAACGCAAGTCCCTCATGTAGAGAATCGGATCGCCGTCTTCAATCGCATACGTGAAAAAGGGAAACTTCGCGAACCAAAGATAGGTTTGCGTCTGGGGAAGCGCACGCGCGGCGGCGAGATATTTTTCCGGCACGGAATCGGCGAAAAAATCGAAATCGCGCGAAGCGGGCCCTCGCAAATCCTCTTTCACTTCGTAAACACCGGTGCTCGTGCGTATCAATCCATCCCAAATCCAGAAATTCGGCGCCTGCGGCAGCGCGCCGATCTCCGTGAACGAAATTGCACGAGCTGACGCAAATTCGCGCACGCGCTTCAGCGCAACCGCGTGAAGCGCCGTGCAGGCCAAGAGATAAGCGAGGGCGCAAACGAGTCCGGTCTGAGCCCATTGCGAGCGCCGCCACTTTGCGAGCGGCGGCCAACCAGCGCTCAAGAAAAAGAGCGCTCCGATCACTCCGCTGGCAATGACGATCGATACGGGCGCAAATCCCACTCCGGCACTTTCGGCGAGCGCAAATGC
>DASTCZ010000142.1:0-3703 GCA_035710585.1 Candidatus Acidiferrales bacterium
CCGTCTGGCTGCGACGCCGGAGGCGAGGTTTGCGGCTTTTGCGAATTCGACTGGCTCTGCGTTTGAGCGAACGCAGCCCCCGCCGTGAGCATCGCGCTCACCGCGAGAGCAACGAATGCGTGGTAACCGGGCCTCACCGGATTCTCGCCAAAAGAATTAGGATTCGCTCTGCTATCATTGTGGTTGGCTTCGAATCCTTTCTGATTCTACCGCGGACTTAGTAAGCGGCCTCAATGGATCTCCAGCAAAAGGTGTCGGCGTTGCCGGTCGTGCCGGGCGTCTACCTCTTTAAGGACGTTCTCGGCGCCATCATTTACGTCGGGAAAGCCCGTTCGCTCCGCTCCCGCGTACGGTCGTACTTCCTCGAATCCAAAGTTCTCGACGCGAAGACCGGCTCCCTGGTCCGCGACGTCTGCGACCTCGATTACATCGTCGTCGATAACGAACGCGAGGCCCTCGCGCTCGAAAATAATCTCATCAAGCAGCACAAGCCGAAGTTCAATGTGCTGCTCCGCGATGACAAAACGTATCCTTATATTCGATTCACCGCCTTCGAAAAGTTCCCGCGCATCTACGTCACGCGCCGCCTCCGCAAAGACGGCTCCATCTATTTCGGCCCCTACTTCCCTCATAGCCTCGCGCACCGCATCGTCCATTTTATCCACCGCACGTTTCTCGTGCCTTCGTGTTACGTCGATCTGACGCGCGAGCATCCGCGTCCCTGTCTGCAGTATTACATTCACCGTTGCCTCGGACCTTGCGTCCCCGGCCTCACCACGGACAACCGCTACGCCGAAGCCGCGCGCGACGCCAAGACTTTTCTCGAAGGCAAACGCTCGGAACTTGCCGCCAGCCTCACTGTGCGCATGGAGCGCGCCTCTGCCGGCGAGCGCTACGAAGAAGCCGCCAGCTACCGCGACCTTCTCCGCACCATCGAGGAAATCGACGAGCGCCAGAAAATTGCCGCCGTCGAAGGCGACGATATCGACGTCCTCGGCTGGTACGCCGAGCCGCCGCTGGTCGCCACGAACCTGTTTCACATTCGCGGCGGCCGCGTGGTAGACCGCCGCGATTTTTATTGGGAAGATCTCGACGAATTCGATCCCGCTGAATTCCTGCCGTCGCTCTTGAAGCAGCTCTATCTCGACGCGAATTATTTCCCGCGCACGATTCACGTTCCCATGGATTTCGAGGACCGTGAGCTTCTCGAAGAGGAATTCACGGCGCGCGCCGGACGCCGGGTTGAGATTTTCACGCCGCACCGCGGCCCCAAGCACGCCTTCCTCGAACTCGTTGAAAAAAACGCGCAGCACTCCTTCGAGCAGCGCTTCCGCGTGCTCAAGCCTTCATCACGCGCCATCGCTGAAGCGTTGCAATCGACGCTCAATCTTTTCGAGCCGCCAAAGCGCATCGAAAGCTTCGACATCTCCCACATCCAGGGCTCAGACACAGTCGCCTCGATGGTCGTTTGGGAGAACGGCCGCATGCTCAAATCCGGATATCGCAAATTCATCATTCGCGGAGTCGAAGGCGTCGATGATTTTGCTTCCATGCGCGAAGCCGTGCATCGCCGCTATAAGCGTCTGCAGGAAGAAAAAAAGCCTCTGCCGAGCCTCATCCTGATCGATGGCGGCATCGGCCAGTTGCACGCGGCAGCGCAAGCCCTGGAAAGGCTCGCCATCATCAATCAACCCGTCGCAAGCATCGCCAAGCGCGAGGAAATCATTTACGTGCTCGGCCAGGAAGATGAGCCCATTTCGCTCGAGCGCCACTCGCCCATCCTCCACTTGATCCAGCAGATCCGCGACGAGACTCACCGCTTCGCCGTCGGATTTCATCGCCAGCGCCGCTCTGCCCGCACCCTCCACACCGAGCTCACCGAAATCCCGGGGGTGGGCGAGCGTACCGCGCAACGCCTGCTCCGCCGCTTCGGCAGCATCGCTCGCCTGCGCGAAGCGTCTGCCGGCGACCTCGCCAAAGTTGTTTCTCGTCCTCAAGCCGCCCGGATCGAGGAGCATTTCCGTCAAAACGCCGCCGCTGCGGGCGACGCGTTTCCCGGCCGGCCTTCTACCTAAATCCGGCACGCCGACTACAGCCTTCGCGCGGTTGCGGAGCGCGGACAAGGTGTGCTAGCTTCGCCCGAGGAGGATTCTGTTATGGGCGACAACGTCGGCGGCAAAATCAGCTACTTCATGGTGGGCCTCGGCATCGGGGCGCTGATCGGAATTCTCTTCGCGCCCAAATCGGGCGAGGAAACTCGCGAGTATCTCTCGCAAAAGGCCGATGAAGGCCGCGAGTACGCGCAGCGCAAGGCGCGCGAAATCCGTGAACGCGCGGAAGACCTTCTCGAGCGCGGCAAAGATGTGGCCACGCGCCAGCGGGAATCCATTACCGCCGCAGTTGAAGCGGGCCGCGAAGCTTACCAGCGCGAAAAAGCAAAGGCGTAATTCACGGCACTCGATTCGAGGATCTGAATGGAAACTGCTCTCATCGTCTTCGTGATCGTCACGTCGATTGCAGTCGTCATTCAGATGTTGATTCTGCTGGGCATGTACCGTGAAATCCGGCAGACGAACGAGCGTGTTACCAGGCTGCTCGTCAACCTCGAGACACGGGTCACGCCGATCTTGATCAAAGTCGAATCTCTTATCGGCGATACCCAGCCGCGCATCGTGGATATGGTTACAGACGCGTCGGAAGTCGTCCACATCGCGCGCTCGCAGGCGCAGAAATTCGACCGCATCCTTACCGAGGCGCTTGACCGCTTCCGCATGCAGCTCCTCCACGCCGATCAGATCCTCACCGGCGCGCTCGAGACCATCGAAGACACCGGCACCAGTTTTCGCCGCACCGTAGAAGGCCCCGTGCGTCAAGCCAGCGCAATCATCCGCGGCATCAAGACCGGCATCGAATTCTTCCGCAATCGCCGCGTAAATGGCGAAGCCGCCGTCGCCGAAACCTCCGACGAAGGCCTGTTTATCTAGATTCCAACTCGCAAACGTGTTTTCGGGGGGCGGAGCTTCAGCTCCGACTTTCAGATCAGTTGGAAACGGGCTTTAGCCCCTGGGGAAATGCTCTTTATCGTTGGTGAGGCAACGCGTAAGCCGGATCGCAGCTGAATTCTTCGGTCCAACTCAGGTTGCGTCCGCTCTCTTTTTCTACGCTCCCAAGGTTCTGTCCGCGATCCACCCGCCGCCGAGCACCACATCGCCAACGTAAAACACCGCGGCTTGCCCGGGCGTAATCGCGCGCTGCGGCGCATCAAATTCCACCTTCACGCGCGACGCCTCGTCAGTAGGAATCACGCTCGCAGCGGCTGCTTCATGACGGTTGCGAATCTTTACCATCGCATGCGTCGGCTCTCGAAGCTCATGCACCGCGATCCAATTGCAATCCTTCACCTCGCACGTCGCGCTGCGCAACTCCTCATCATTGCCGACAATCACTCGCCGCCCGTCGTGATCCAGCTCCACCACATACATCGGCCGTCCTGTCGCGATCCCCAGGCCCTTTCGCTGCCCTACGGTAAAATTGTGAACGCCCTCGTGCCGCCCGAGCACTTCTCCGCTCGTCGAAACAATCTCACCGCCGTCTTCCGGCAGCGCGCTGCCCTGCTCGCCGAGATATGCCTCGATGAACCGCACATAATTCCCGGACGGCACGAAGCAAATCTCCTGGCTGTCCGGCTTCTGCGCCACCGGCA
>DASTCZ010000143.1:0-13353 GCA_035710585.1 Candidatus Acidiferrales bacterium
TGCTCGTTCGCGGCCTCCATCAGGTGGCAACGCAAAATCCCGGGTTTGCCACGCGCGACGTCATGATCGTCTCGCTCGATCTCACCAATGGCGGTTACGATGCCGCACGCGCGGACGCTTTCCTCCGCCAATTTCAGGACCGGCTCTCCGCCGTCCCCGGCGTCACAGGAGTCGCGCGCTCCGCCGACATCCCGGGCGTCACCAGTGACATCACCTCTGTCACGATTCCTGGCGCGGAATCCAACGAATCCGCACAAAGCATTTCCGGAAATTTGGTTTCCGCAAGTTATTTTCAAACCATGGACGTCCGTCTCGTTCGCGGCCACGTTTTTACAGAGCGCGATTCTCGTGTCCCCGGGCCGCTGCCGGCGGTGATTAGCTCCACGATGGCGCGCACCTTGTGGCCCGGCGCTGACTCTCTCGACAAAACTTTCCTCATCGGCAGTTCTGCGTATCGCATCGTGGGCATCGCTCAAGACGCACAAAATGTGCGCCTCGGCCAGCTCGACGGTCCATTCTTCTACGCCGCAGAGTCTCCCGATGCGGCCCTCGACGCGAAGATTTTCGTGCACGCAGAGAGCGGCTTACCCGCCGTGGAATTGGCGGCGCGCCAAATCGCGCGTCAGCTCGACCCGAATCTCACCATCTCCACGGAAGCTTTGGAGACTGCTCTGGAGAAAACACTAACTCCCTCGAAGACTCTCGCGACCCTCGTCGGCGTGATGGGTCTTCTCGCCATGGCTCTCGCAGTCGTCGGCGTCTCGGGAGTCGTCGCTTACGCCGCCGCTCGCCGCACTCGCGAAATCGGGATTCGCAAAGCGCTCGGCGCTCGCACGCGCGATGTCCTGTCGCTCTTGCTCCGGAACACGGCCACACTCGTCGCCATCGGCCTCGCCCTCGGACTCGGTGTCGGAGCGGGCGCGTCTCAGATCCTGTCATCTTCAGGGTTGCTTTTCGGACTCAGCGCTTTCGATCCCGTCACTTATCTCGTTATCGGCATCTGCTTCGCCGCCGTAGCTCTCACCGCTTGCTACATCCCTGCTCGCCGCGCTACCCGCGTCGATCCCCTAGTCGCCCTCCGCCACGAATAAATCCAATGTCGCGGCGCTTCTCAGCCGCAGACTTTCCTCACGAGCCTATTCAATCGGCTTCGAACCTATAATGAGGATATCCACCAGCCGCTTCGCGCTCTGCCGCCAGTCCGGGCCGCTGGCGACATTCGAAACGCCGATCAGCGCCCGCAGTAAATCGAACGGTTCCAGGTCTCTCCGTATCTCTCCGCTTTCGATAGCGCGGTCCAGTAGCGACGCAATCGCGGCCCGCATTTGGATTATCGGCATCTCACTTCGGTGAACTTCCGGGTTTCACGCGGGCGATGTGCTCCTGAAGCTGCGTCCTAAACTCGCTTTCCGTTAAGTCGCAGTAAGGCTTCCACCAGGGATTTTCTCGTCCGTCCCGCATCGAAGAACAATCGATTCGTCCTGCACGAAGGGGAGCCACGCCCCACGCATCGGCTACAATCTCGAACTCGCATCGAGCCTCGGCACAATTCCTCAGGAACAATATCAGCGGCTTCTCATGGGGCAGAGCTGGGAATTGCGGCGTGTCCACCTCAATCCTATGACCGTTCACGAAGGTCGTCCCACCTAGCTTGGTAACGCTGACCTGGTGTCCGACGATTTGCCCCATGTACGCATCCGAAATCTCGATAGTGTAATCGGTGTTGACGCTGGTTTGGTCTTTCGTCAAATATCCGCGCTCCGCAACAACCATCCCACGGACGATCGCTGAACTCTCGATAATCAGCCCGTCGATACCCTCATCGCGGCCTTCGCTTGAGAAGTAGCGCTCCACTCTGACGGAACCTTGCTTCTCAGCTTGCTCCGGCAGAGTCTGGCGATGAGTTTGGCCGCTCACCGGCCATGCACTTGCAAAGAGCACCACGAGCAATAATTTGCGCTGGCCACGTCCCATGAGTTCACCTCGTCAGATCAACCGGTGGCGTCCGCACACAGCCTCGAACTGTGAGCAGGTGTCGCGCGGCGTCACCGGTCGCACACCGCTCTTCTCTAGATGAGACGCTGCTTTGAACAGTCGCCCACAACTGTTCCTGTGTCCCCAGTTGTCCGGAATTCTCGGGCACACGTCGGGAACCCAATCTTCAGATCGAATTAGGCTGTCCGTCCTGATGGGAACAGGGCGGCGGACAAACGGAACGTTTCCCATATATTTCAGATAGACCATGTGCTCCTCATCCTTCGGCCTTCGGCTTTTCAAACAGCAAGAAGTAATATTCGCGCCCCGTATCGGAATCGCTGAACCCCAGCAAGCGCTTCACGAAATGGAATCCTCCGCGCTTGGCATCGTCGAGCGTCATCTGCTCGGGCAAACGGTGCCGCTGTTGATACACCGCCCTCGCCTGCCCCAGATCGTCTTTCGCGTCGATGATGCCCAGCAATCCTCCGGGCTTCAGCGCCATCAGCATCGCGCGCATCATCGCGTCGTAATCTTTGAATTCGTGATACGCGTTGATCACCAAAATTGCGTCGAGAGCGCCCGCCGGAAGGTGCGGATCGCTGGCCGTGCCGATAATCGTTTCGACTTGCGGCAGGTTGCGCTTTGCGGCTGCTTCCCGCACCGCCGACATTCTCTCCGCCAGCAGATCCTCCGCAAGAACTTTCCCTGTCGGCCCCACTCGCTCAGCCAGCTTGAATGTGAAGTAACCCTGCCCAGCGCCGATGTCCGCTACCGTGCTTCCGGCGTGCAGTTGGAGCGCGTCCATCACTTCGTTGGGACGTTGCCAGGAATCCCGCTTCGCATCGCTTTGCCCGGCAAGCGGCGCAGCGATACGCACCAAAATAAATAGAATCGCTGCTGATTTTCCGGCTATACGTGTGCGCTGTGCGGAGAACATCGATGCTCTTAATTCACGTGGATATTGACGTCGCGCAAATTCTAGCCAACGCCCATCGATCACACAATCGGCATCCGGTTGCGTATAACGCTGCCATCACAGAATGCAAGGAATAGACCGGGCCTCAACGCGACGCATTGCCATCAACTGATATCTACAAGCGCCGCCCGCGACAAGTGCTCCGCGCGGTATTTCGAAGGTGTTGTGCCCACAAGTTTCCGGAACATCCGGGAAAAATGACTGGGATTTTGAAATCCCGCGTCCAGTCCCGCGTCAATAACGCTGCGTTCGGGATCTCGAAGCTGTTCCTTGGCGCGTTCGATCCTCTGCATCAGGACGTAGTTATGAGGCGCGCGGCCCGTGCTCTGTTTGAATAGTCCCGAAAAGTAATGCGGACTCATTCCCGCGATCGTGGCAAGGCGAGCGAGACTTGTGTTTTCGTCCAGACTGGCCGCGATGTACTCGAGCACGCGGGTCAACCTCCTTTTGGGCAAGCCTCCCTTGTACGTGCTCGGTTTGATTTGCCGCACGCCGTACCGCTCCACGAGGTAAACCGCCAATGCATTCGCCAGCGATTCCCCGTACATAGTTCCTGCCGGTGAGTTCTCGTCCAAATCGGCCATCATTTCCGCAAGCAAGGCAGAGATGTGCCGGTCCTCCAGGTTCCAATGAACCGTCAATTCAATCTCGGTTTGGTGTGCGGTCTCTTCCAGGGCGTGAGCCAGCAGGCTTGTGTCGATGGTCATAACCACACGCTGCGTCGGCCCGATCCAATTCACTTCGTCGATCGTTCCGCGAGGCAGCAGAAATATCGTTCCCGGGTGGGACATGAATCGCAGATTTCGGCCTCTCGTGTTTACCTCGTACCTGACGGCTCCGCTCAGGACAACGTGCAGAAAATCTTCGCGGTGCTCGTGGCGCGGAATGAATACGGCTGGAACTGTGTGCCGTTCCAGCGCGATGCCGTCCCAGTGTGCTGCGGCGCTGGACTTCGTAGGAGGGCGATCGAGAAATGGTTCCATGCGCCCTTCGCGAACCACACTGACCGGAGGCGCGACGAGCTGGCCCGTTGTCGAAGCTCTTTCGCGGGAGGGGTGCGCGGGGGGAACACTGAAGCGATTCGTATCGCTCATCAGGACTTCCAGGAGATTACGCCGGGCAGGCTAATCCACTCTACACGCCCCGCGAACCGATATTCAATCGGAAGATTTGAACAATGCCGGAACTTCTGAACAGCAATGGCCGGAGGCTTTCATTAGCTTGGGACCGTTCGCAGCGGTTCGACTCCGGGCGAGGAAAGTGTCCGCGTGGCTTTAACCTCAAAGTTTCCTCGCGCCACGTCCAGGTTTGAGCCGTGGCAGAGTCAGTCGCCGCCAAATTCAAATTAAGGACACCAAACGAGGAGATCATTCCATGCCAACGATTGCCACCAAAGACGGTACGCAGATTTACTACAAGGACTGGGGAAAAGGACAACCTGTCGTCTTCAGCCACGGCTGGCCGCTCACCGCGGACGCCTGGGAAGACCAGATGATTTTTCTGGCCGATCGCGGATTTCGCTGCATCGCCCACGATCGCCGCGGGCATGGCCGATCCAGTCAGCCTTCCAACGGCAACGACATGAACACGTATGCCGACGATCTCGCGGCTCTCGTCGAAGAACTTGACCTTGGCAAGGCGATTCACGTTGGCCATTCGACCGGCGGTGGCGAAGTCACCCGCTATATCGGCCGCCACGGAACAAAACGCGTCGCAAAGGCCGTACTGATCAGCGCGGTTCCTCCACAATTGGTCACCGGCAAGCCCGATGGTTTGTCCATCGAAGAATTCAACAAACTCCGGGCCGCGATGCTCGCCGATCGCGCTCAGCTCTGGAAAGACTTCAGCAAGTCTTTCTATGGAGCAAATCGGCCTGGAGCGAAAGTTTCTCAGGGACTCCTCGACTCCTTCTGGTTGCAGGCGATGCTTGGCGGGCACAAAGCCATCTACGAGTGCGTCAAAGCCTTTTCGGAGACTGATTTCACCGAAGACCTGAAGCGCTTCGATGTACCAACCCTCATCCTCCACGGTGACGACGATCAGATCGTGCCGATCAATATCACCGCCATGGTCTCGTCCAAGATCATCAAGGGAGCCACGCTGAAAGTCATCCCGGGTGCTCCGCACGGCATGTGTTCGACTCTCAAGGATCAAATCAATTCTGACCTGCTCGCTTTCTTTAAGGGCGTGAAGTCCGCGGCAGCCTGATTTCTTCGCGAGTTGTGCCGCCCATCGCGTGATTCGCATTCGGTTGCAGCCGGCGGCCCAAAAGCCGCGTTCGAATAGGAAAGGAAGGAAGAACATGAAAATCGTAGTGATTGGTGGAACTGGCCTCATCGGCTCGAAGGTTGTGCAAAGGCTCGCGGCCTGCGGCCATCAAGCCGTCCCGGCATCGCTCGAGTCGGACGTCAATATCCTCACTGGTCAGGGACTCGCGGAGGCGCTCAAGGGAGCTCAGGTTGTCGTGGATGTCTCAAATTCACCGTCGTTCGAGGCAAAGGAGTCGTTGGAGTTTTTCACGAAAGCGACCGGCAACCTGTTGAAGTTCGAAGCGGGCGCCGGCGTGCGGCACCACGTTGCGTTGTCCGTCGTCGGTACCGATCGCCAACTTGATAATGGCTATATGCGCGCGAAGCTCGTTCAGGAAAGCCTCATCAAGGAATCGTCGACTCCTTACTCGATCGTTCATGCCACTCAATTTTTCGAGTTCAGTAAAGGAATCGCCGACGACGCGACTGCCGTGAACACGGTTCGCGTGCCTCCAGTACTCTTCCAGCCAATCGCGGCAGACGACGTGGCTACCGCCGTGGCCAAAGTTGCCGCGGGACCGCCGCTGAACCGCACCATCGAAATCGGCGGCCCCGAACAGTTCCAGTTCGACGACTTCATTCGAAAGTTCTTGGCCGCGCGCCACGATCCACGGCAGGTCGTCGCGGATCCGCACGCACGCTACTTCGGCGTGACGCTGACCGAGCGCGCGCTCGTTCCGGACGACGGCGCGGAACTCGGCAAAACGCGCTTCGAGGATTGGCTGGCAAGTCCCGCATCTCAGCCTCCGAAGCCAAAGTCCACCTCGGCCGCGGCTGCCGCGAAACACGCCTGAGGCCACAGCGGAGCGCGCAACCAATCTCGCGTTCGTGGGGTGCCACCCAGCCCTGCCCCACAGCGCCACTCTCCACGGCCGGCCAGACAGTTCGGCATCGACGAACGAGCGCGACGCCCGAAATGGCGCCGCTCATATGAAAGGCTAGTTTATGCCATTCACAAAGCTGATTTTGGCATTGGTGTGCGTGATCTCAGTCACGCTCGCAGGACAGGCGCCCAGTGTAGCGCCGAAATCCAAGGTGACAGAAATCATATCGAAGGACCTGCCAAACGTACCTGGCAAAGATGCTGTCATGATCACCGTGGATTACCCGCCGGGTAGCTCCGACCCGATCCACCGCCACAATGGAAATGCGTTCGTCTACGTGTTGCAGGGCACGGTCGTGATGCAAGTCAGAGGCGGAAAGGAAGTCACGCTCACGCCGGGGCAGACTTTCTATGAAGGCCCCGACGATATCCATATCGTTGGCCGGAATGCGAGCGATTCCAAGCCGGCAAAATTTCTCGTCGTGCTGATAAAAGACAAGGGCGCTCCTGTGCTAGTGCCGGCTAACTGACCGGCGAAATCCCCGCACTCGACAGCCTGGCAAATGGATACGAAATGCTGGATCTCCAATTCGGCGTTCGAATTGAGCTGTTCTACGAAGACGCACCTGCCACCGCGATTCGCGCCACGGTCGGCCGTCGGTTGAGTGACTGCGAGGAAGGAATGGGCGTTGAAATTATTGAAGACAACACGGCTTGCTGGATCGAGATCACCCCCACAGTGAACTCTCGGCGTCTGTAAGCCTCTTGTTTGCAACAGTTACGGGAGGCCACTCCGTAAGCTCTTTACTTGCAATAGTTACAAAAAAGCGGTGTATTTTCGTTGTTTCTTCCACTACGCGCAGCAAACAAAGAACTTACATACCGTAGTGGAAGCGTCCCATGTGAGCCCCAGGGCGGCCCGTGGAAGAACGCGAACAGGCTGCCGCTTGCTCTATTTATTCTTTTGTATTTTCAGACTTGAGTAATCTATGAGGTAAACTGAGACGGCGATCCGCCTGAAGCTCCGTCCGGCTGCTTCACTGGTTTGTCCGGTGTCGGCGTCGGGTTCTTGACCATCACGTATTTGCGGATGTTCTCCATCCGCTTCTCGCTGATTCCCTTCACCGCCATCAGCTCGTCCACGTTGCGAAAGGGTCCGCTCGATTTGCGATAGTCGATGATGCGTTTCGCGAGCACCGGCCCGATTCCCGGCAATTGCTGCAACTGCTCGGATGACGCCGTGTTGACGTCAATCGGCCGCGAAGGTGGAACCTTCTTCTTCGTCTCCGCGATGCATCCCGTCGCGAGTGCGAGAATCAGCGCACAAATCACCAACGCGGGCGCGAATCGCCGATTGATACTGGTTAACCGTACCTGCACGGTACTAATCTATATGTGATTGCCTTGCGCGTCAAATGTTGTGACGTCGCCGAAGAGCGCCGCCTGCTCGCCAATCGCGTTTTTGTCGCCGACCACCACGATCTGCGTGTTGGCCGAATCGAAATACTTGCGCGCCGCGCCGATCACATCGTCTGCCGTCATCGAGCGAATGCGGTCGCGAAAGGTCTCCAGATAATCCTCCGGCAACTCATCGATCAGTGCACCGGTCAATTGGCCGAGCATTCCCTCCTGCGTCCCCAGCTGCAGAGAGAAAACGCCGGTCATATAGTTCTTTGCGTTCTCCAGCTCCGCCGCCGTAACCGGCAGTGAGCGGATACGGTCCAGCTCGTAGAAAATTTCTGTGAGTGTCGCCGCCACCACCTCGTTGCGCACCGCCGCATTCACATTGAACATCGCGTATTCGCGTAGCGAACTCGCGCCGCTTCGCGGGCTGTAGGTGTAGCCCTTCTGCTCACGAATGTTGGCCACCAGCCGCGAATTGAATGCGCCGCCGAAAATATTATTCGCCAGCGCCAGCCGTAGCCAGTCCGGATGCTTGCGCGTGATCACGCGATTTCCAGTAATGATTTGCGCCTGCACGGCGCCCGGCAGGTGCACCAAATAAACGCGGCGGCCTTTTCTCTCCGGCGGATTTGGACGCGCCGCGCGCTCTGGAGCCGCGCCAGACCAGTCCGAAAACGCGCGTTCAATCTCATCCATCATTTTGGCCGGAGCGAAGTCGCCGACGATAACCATCAGCGCACGCGATGGCCGGTAATGCGCGCTGTAAAAATTCGCTAGAGTCTCGCGCGTGAACGCGGACACTTGATCGGCAGTCGGCGCGTAGTTTGCATACGGATGCTCGCCGTACATCACCTTGCGGATGCGCTCCATCGCCAGAAAATCCGGCGTCGTGCGGCTGATCGCTAGTTCTTCGAGCTTCTGCCGCTTTTCGCGCTCGAATTCGTCTTCCGGAAACGAAGCTTGCGCCGCCAGCTCCGCGACAAGCTCTAGAATCTTCGGCGCAAATTCGGAAAGCCCTGCAAATTCGATTGCGCCGATATCCGCTCCCGAAGTCGTTCCGAGGTCAGCGCCCCAGCTGCGCAGATCGTCTTCAATCTCGTGGCTCGAGCGCCGCGCGGTTCCCGTGCGCGCGACCGTCGCCGTCAAATCCGCAACGCCCGCCGATGCATCCGAATTCCCGCTGCGAATCATCAGTTCGCCGTGAAATTTCGGAATCGAGTGCGACTCCACGAGCACGACTTCGAGCCCGTTGCTCAACTTTTTCCGCGGCCGCGCAGGCCACGTCACGGGCCGCTCGGCGCCGAGCGCGGGTACGTCGGAGCGGAATCGCGCGGTATGCGTCGTCGCCGCCATCACGCCACCCCCTGCGCTACGGCTTCCGCCATCGGCTTCGTCACTGGCAGCCGGTAAACAATCGCGCGCTGTGTGGGCGCCAAATATTTCTCGGCGAACGCCTTCACCTGCTCCGGCGTCACCTTCAAGAATTCATCGAGAATCGTGTTTACCAGATTCGGATCGCCGTCGAAGAGCGTCAAGCACGCCAGGTAATGCAGCAGCCCGAATTTCGGAAAACCCTGCCGCCCGCTTTCGAGCGAGGAATAATAATCCGAGCGGAATTTCACCTTGATCTGCGCCAGTTCGTCCGCGCCGACTCCCTTTTCGCGAAACTCCGCGATGACCTCGTCGTAGGCCTTCAAAATCTGTTCGTTGGTGACCTCGGGTTTGAAGATGATCTTCGTCACCATCTGCATCGGCCCGTTGAATTCGATCACGTCACCCAGCCCGCCTTCCGCATCCAGGGCAAGCTCTTCTTCCAGAACCAGCCGGCGGTAGACACGACCGGCGCGGCCGCCGTGCAGCACGTAATCGGCCAGCGCGAGCGCATACCAATCAGGAGTTCTTCGCTCTGGCGTGCGGTATCCGATCGCGACAGCGGGAAGCGTGCCGAATTTTTCTTCAACGATTCCCCGCCGCTCTTCTGTCTGCAGAGGTTCGGTCGCATCGGCCTGCGGCACGGGCGGCTCGGAAGGAATCGGCTCGAAGTATTTCGCCGCCAGTGCAAACGCCTCTTGCGGATCCGCATCCCCGACGATCACCAGCACTGCGTTTGAGGGCCGGTAATACGCATCGAAAAACGCCTTCACATCCACGAGCGATGCGGCGTCCAAATCGGCGAATTCGCCGTAAAAATTGTGCGCATTGGCCCAGTTGCGAAACGCGACGGGTGGCAAATCAAGCCATGAAAATCCGCCGTAAGGCTGATTCAACACGTTGACGCGCACTTCTTCCTTCACGACGTCGCGCTGATTCCGCAGATTTTCATCATCCACTTTCAGCGAACGCATCCGGTCCGCTTCCAGCCACAACACGCGCTCGAGCGCATTGGACGGCACGGTCTCGAAGTAGTTCGTCAGATCGTAGTGCGTCGATCCGTTGAGCACGCCGCCCGACGAATTGATCAACTGTATGTGCATCATCTTTCCCGCGTTCTCCGATCCCTGAAACATCATGTGCTCGAAGAGATGCGCGAACCCGCTGCGGCCCTGCGGCTCGAGCCGGAACCCGATGTTGTAATACACGCCCACGGTCACGAGCGGCGCCGCGCTGTCCGGCGAGACGACGACCCTTAATCCGTTCGCAAGCTTCCGCATTTCCACTGGAATTTTTAGTGCTGCCAAGAATTCCTCCCCGCCGCCACTTTGTCCGCTCCCGTTTTCATGTGGAGAGCTTCATATACGTTCGCATACTCCGCCGGAAATTCCCGAAGCGCATTGGCCTGCGCCTGAAACAGCGCCGCATCGAACGCTTCCCCGGCCGAGGCCATTCGCCTGCTCGCGTGCTCTTTGAAGTTTGAAAGCGATTGCCGCGCCAGTTGGATCGCCGCGGATTCCGCCTGGCGCGTTGAAAATCCAATTCTGTTCAAAATTTGCACACTTGCGTTCACCAAAAGTGCTACGTCGTTTCTTGCAAACCTCATCGCGACTTCCAGCAGCCCATATCGCACACGATTGAGGCGTACGGCAACACCTCCAAGATCGTGTACGATGCTCCGCGCGATCTTCAGCGCGCCCACCTCTCCCTCGATTCCAAAAAATACTCCGTGCAGCGGCGCAGCCTTCCTTTTGTCGAACGCATAAAGCGGATGCAGCGACGCCGTTGATGCTCCCCTTCGCGCAAGCGGATGTAATGCGGAATGATCGTGCGTCTCGCAGGTGTGAAGCACGGTCTTGCCGCGCCACTCGTTGCTGCCCATCGCTGCCAATTCCGCAGCCACTCTGGCGAGTTCCTTCTGCGGCACCGAAATCAACGTTACCGAAGAGGTGAGCACCAGACGCGTGAGCCCAGCATGTGGCGTACCCGCTCCCACCGCGCGAACCATCGCCCGCGCCGTGGCTTCGTCTACGGAGATTACACTGCCAATTCGCCATCCCGACTCGCGCAATCCGCGCCCGACGGAACGCCCAACCGATTCGCCTCCTACGATTGCTATCGACTTTCCCATCCAGCCCTCCGCGCACACCCTAGCTGTCGAGAGGGAGGTGCTAGAATAACCTGCCTCGCCACTTTCAGCGCGGCAAATCAAATTGCACTTACTTGTAACGCTTGCTCTCGCCCTCGCCGCTGCGATCTGGATTCTTCAGACCGTGCGGATCGCGACCGGCGCTGCAAAGATGCCGCGGCTCGCTCAGTTCAATTCGGCGCTGGTCGCGCCTACGCCGAGAATTTCGATCATTTTTTCGGCGCGCGACGAAGCCGAAAAGTTGCCTGCTGCTCTTTCCTCGATGCTGGCTTTGGACTATCCGGAGTTTGAAGTCATCGCGGTGAATGACCGGTCTGCCGACGCCACGCCAAAAATACTGGACGATTTTGCGTCGAAGAGCCCACGGCTTCGCGCGATTCACGTCACACAACTAAGTGCCGGATGGCTTGGGAAACCTCACGCACTTGCGCTTGCAGCAGCCGCGGCTCAGGGCGAGTGGCTCCTCTTTACGGACGCGGATGTGTGCTTCAAGCCCGAGTCGCTGCGCCTCGCGCTCAACCTGGCGATCGCCGAGCGCGCCGATCATTTGTCGCTTCTCGCGCGCGCACAGATGGTCGGCTTCTGGGAAAAAGTCGTCATGACCTCCTTCGCGCTCGGTTTCCTGATAGGCGTGGAGCCCTGGCTTGCTTCCGATCCGCGCTCCAAGAGATACGTCGGCATCGGAGCCTTTCAGATGATTCGCCGCGAAGTCTACGAAGCGATCGGCGGTCACCGCCGCCTGGCCATGGAAGTCGTGGAAGACATGAAGCTCGGAAAACTTGTGAAGCAGGGCGGCTACCGCTCGGTGGTGGGACGTGTGGACGATGAGATCAGCGTGCGCTGGCAAGCTGGCCTCGGGAATTTAGTGCGCGGCACGACCAAGAATTTTTTCGCCGCTACCGGTTTTAATTTGCCACTGGCCATTTTCCAGGTTTGCGGCTTGCTTCTGATGAGCGTGCTGCCCTGGATAGCGATCTTCGCGGCTCACGGCTGGCCCCGCCTGTTAGCAGCGATTTCCGTGGCGTTCGCGCTATTGCTGCACGGCGCCGTGACTCGAGAGACGGAGACTCCGGCCTATTACGCGCTCACACATCCGATTGGCGCGCTGATATTCACGTGGATGCTGGTGCGCTCGACGATCGTCACGCTCTGGCGCGGAGGAATCGTCTGGCGCGACACATTTTATCCGCTCGCTGAGCTGCGCCGCGGAGTCGTGTGACTTGCGCGGGCGTTAATTCTTGGCAACTTTAGCAGGAGCAGCTGCTTCGGTGATTGGATTTGCGCTGGGTGGGTCAGGCGGAGCAAAGAGCTCGCCGACATCGCGCTGCTTCAATGCGCGCACGCGATCGCGAATCGCCGCAGCGCGCTCGAATTCGAATTTCTTGGCGGCTTCGCGCATTTGCTCTTCGAGTTTGGTGATCGCTTCGTGCAGTCCGCGCTCGTCGGCGATGTTTTCGAGCGCGTAATCGCTGTCTGGCACGGTCATATAGTCCGCTTCAACGATCGAAGCGAGCTGCATGTCCACAGCCTTGGAAATGCTCTGCGGAGTGATGCCGTTTTCCTGGTTGTAGGCGGATTGCTTGGCGCGGCGCCGGGCAGTTTCCTCGATAGCCTTCGCCATCGAGCCGGTCATGCGGTCCGCATACAAAATCGCGCGCCCGTTCAAATGCCGCGCGCAACGGCCGATACTCTGGATCAACGAAGTGGCGCTGCGAAGATATCCTTCCTTATCCGCATCGAGAATCGCGACGAGAGAAACCTCCGGCAGGTCCAGCCCTTCGCGCAACAAATTGATCCCGATGAGCACGTCGAATTCGCCGCGCCGCAGATCGCGCAAAATGCGCACGCGCTCGAGAGTTTCCACTTCGCTGTGCATGTAGCGGCACTTCACGCCCACTTCGGTAAAGTATTCGGCCAAATCCTCGGCCATGCGCTTCGTGAGCGTGGTGACCAGCACGCGTTCGCCAATTTCCGCGCGTTTACGAATTTCCTCGAGCAGGTCGTCGACCTGTCCCTTTACCGGCCGCACCTCGACCTCGGGATCGATCAAGCCCGTCGGCCGGATCAGTTGCTCCACGATAATGCCCGCCGCACGCGTCAGCTCGTAAGGCCCCGGCGTCGCGGAGACGTAAACAGTCTGCCCCATGCGATGCTCGAATTCTTCGAACGTCAGCGGGCGGTTGTCGAGCGCCGAAGGCAGGCGAAACCCAAAATCCACCAGCGTCTGCTTGCGCGACCTGTCGCCGTGATACATGCCCTGCACCTGCGGAACGGTCTGGTGCGCCTCGTCGATGAAGAGCAGGTAATCCTGCGGCACGTAATCGAGCAGCGTCGGCGGCGCTTC
>DASTCZ010000144.1:0-9334 GCA_035710585.1 Candidatus Acidiferrales bacterium
CGATTCCGATCAAGGAAGGCGTGGCTCCTGAGGATAAGAATGGAGAGATGCTGATTGGCGCTGCCCGGCGTGCGGTGCCTGAGAATCTGCCCGCGGCCTGGCACGCGAATGCCAGTCCGACCAAGGATGGCTATTTGTTGTCCGTGCAAGGCGGTGGGAGCGTTGCAGGAGCGAAGTTCTTCCCGCTGATTCCTTCGCAGATCGATAATGCTGCCCCGCAAGCATTTTCCGACAAGCCGAATGGGTTTGCATTGACTCTCAAGCGATCGGACGAACTTGACAAGCCGATCTCGCGGCTCAAGGGAGTGATCGAGCTGCCGGACGGGAAAGCATATGCGGTCGATGCTCCCGTGCTGCCGGCGGGATAAACGCGCGAGTTAGAGGGCTCAGAACTATTTTCAGGAGGGAAGAGTATGAAGCGATCGTCGGTTGTAATTCTCACCGTTGCGCTGGCGTTGCTGGCGCTTCCAATTTTGATTTCCGCGACGAAGGTGGGCGATCCTGCTCCGGGATTTACTGCGACGGGCAGCGACGGGAAAACGTATAACCTCGCGGACTATCGCGGGAAGTTTGTGGTGCTCGAATGGCACAACAACGGCTGCCCCTACACCCGGAAACACTACGAGAGCGGCAATATGCAGCACCTCCAAAAGGAATGGACTGGCAAGGGCGTGGTTTGGTTCACCGTGATCTCATCCGCGCCCGGCACCCAGGGCTTCGTTACGGCCGACCAAGAAAACGCGTACATGTCCAAAATGCATGCTACGCCGACGGCGGCGCTGCTTGACCCGAATGGCGACCTCGGGCACATGTACGACGCGAAGACCACGCCGCACATGATCGTAATCAATCCGCAAGGGCAGATTATCTACGACGGCGCAATCGACGATCACCCGACCCCGGATCAGGGCGATATCGCGAGCTCGAAGAACTTCGTGGACCTTGCCCTGCAAGAAGCCACGTCCGGCAAGGCAGTCGAAACGGCGACGACCCGCCCATACGGCTGCTCGGTGAAATACGCCCATTAATCGGAGAATTCTCGGCCGTGGGCTATGGTTGGTTCTAGGCCGGCTAGAGCCCGCGTACCACTGTTTTGATACTTGGGTACGGCTTCCACTTTTTGCCTGATGTGCTAGAGTACTCGCCGGATTTTCCTGCATGGCTCAACCAGAAACCATCGGCCGCTACAAAATTGTCTCCGAGCTAGGGCACGGGGCGATGGGCGCGGTGTATCGCGCGGTCGATCCGATGATGGACCGTACCGTCGCGATCAAGACGATACTCGCAGGCGCTCTTGCGGGTCCGCAGGCGCAGGAGTATCGGGACAGATTTGTGCGCGAAGCGCGCGCGGCCGGGCGGCTTCAGCACCCCGGAATTGTGACCGTCTATGACGTCGGCGAAGCGGACGGGATTCCCTACCTGGTGATGGAATTCGTAAACGGCCGCACGCTTGCGACCGCGATGGAAAGCGGTGAGCGCTTCAGTTTCGATCGCGTGTACGAGATGGGCTATCAAGTGGCGGACGCGCTCGGCTACGCGCATCGCCATGGCGTAGTGCACCGCGATATCAAGCCCGCGAATATTTTGCTTGCCGTTGATGCCGAAGGCGGAGTCGAACGCGCAAAAATCGCTGACCTCGGTGTTGCAAAACTAGCGGCAGCGCAGATCACCACGACTGGGCAGCTGCTGGGCACGCCGGCGTTCATGCCGCCCGAGCAATTCACCGGCGCGCCACTCGACGGCCGCGCGGATATTTTTTCGCTGGGCGTGATTTTGTATTGGCTTGCGACGGGCGACAAGCCTTTCGGCGGCGATACGATCACCGCGGTTTCCTACAAAGTAGTGCACTCGATGCCCGCTCCGCCGCGGCGCATCAATCCTGCCGTTCCGGCGCAGATGGAGCGGATCATCCTGCGTTGCCTTGAAAAGGATCCGGAACAAAGGTACGCGAAGGCTGAACAGTTGGCAGCGGATCTTGCCGCCGCGCGCGCAGGCCGCGAGGTTTCCTCCACCGCCACGATTACCGCAGCAGGAGCAGCGGCCGCGACTCAGACGGCGATGGCGCCCGTCACGATGATTGACGGCGACCCAAACACGACGCTTGATTCCAGCGTGCGCTTGGAAATGATGAAGCGCGCACCGATGCGTGCCAGCATGCAATCGAGCTCCATGGGAACTGCAGAAACGATGCAGACTCCCGCACCCGTGCGTGCTGCGAAACCTGGCCTGAATTGGCGGGACCGGAAGGTGTGGGCGTTGGCGATGGTGTTCGTGCTGCTTGTGTTCATTATTTTTGCCCGCCACCGCAAGACTTCCGACATCGGCGACCAGATCGCGAAAAATGTTACGAACCAGGTGGTGCAGCAGACGCAGGCGGTGATCCAACAGCAGGCCAGCCAAGCGGCTCCCGATCCGAATGCTGCCTCAGCGAACGGCCAGCCTTCGGGCGCCAGCGCAACGGGTGGAGCGCCAAGTTCGTCGAGCGATCCCGGCGGATCCAGTTCAGCGGGCGCCTCTGGCGCATCGCACGCATCGCCCATGTTGACGCCGACGAGCGCTGGTTCCGCGCCTCCGGCGACACCGAATATAGATTCGAGGTCAGCCACGAACCCGGCTTCGAGCCCATCGACCGCGAAACAAGCAGGACGCAGGGGCGCCTCGCAGACCGCGACAAAGAACAATGGCGCGGTGAGTTCGGCGCAGCAGGGTAAGCAGCAATCTGGAGGTCCCGCATCGCTGCCATCGACGCTTCCTCTGCCTCCGACGAGCGGAGCAAATGGATCTGGCGGAGGAGCGAACGCCGCTTCTCAGATTCTCGAGAAGCCGCCGACGCCAACCACCCCTCCAGCGACGAACGCAAACTCAGCGGCGCTTCCGACGGCAGCGGTCGCAAAGCCGACCGGAGCCGACGCGGAAAACGCTGGCCGGCTGCACGTTGATGATGGACGAGTCCCGAACTCTGTGTCATTTCTCGTGCTGCTGGACGGAAAAAGACTGCTGCAGCGCGGCGTGCTTGCGGAAGGGCAGAACAGCCCCGCGAAAGACGACCTGTTGATCGAACCCGGGGAACACGAAATAAAAGTAATTGCGCTGGTTGGCGGCGTGGCAATCGGCGAATCGAACACCGTAAAGCAAGACTTCAAATCGAAAAAGAAAAAAGCTCTGCGCATCGAGCTGCGTGACAACAGCTCTGGGCAAATGCTCAAGAAGACTTCGACCGTCGTGGCGAACTCTTCCGTGTTTGTGATCGAGCTTCGCGACTCCGGCGGCTTCCTCGGCGTGCACTGAATTCTGAGGCCCCAAATAGAGCGATCGTCGCAGCGTTTTATTTATTGCATCACTCCCGGTATGGTTCAACACTCCCGAAACGGAACATTATTTGAAGCGCTCAGATCGTAGCGATTTTGACTTCCTTCTAACCCACTGAATTCACGCCGCTAAAGCGCGAGCTGCTCCTCGCTTGTGGCACGTGAACTGCCCTCCATCACGTGCAGCATTTCGGGGGAACGTCTGTCCTGGCTCAGCAATCACCTGTCGATCGCTCAAAAGTTGCACTTGACGGCGATCTTCGCGACCGCGCTGGCGCTCGTGGCGGCAGGCATCTCGCTGCTTGTCTTCGATAATTACGCGTTCCGCAGCGAACGCGCGAAGGACTTGCGCGCGCTCGCGATCACGCTTGCCGCAAACAGCCGCCAAGCGCTTTCCACCGGAGATGCAAAATCGGCCCAGGAACTTGTCAATGCGCTGGCGAGCGACGACAAAGTCGTTTCGGCAGCGATCTTTGATGCTTCCGGGCGCATGTTCGCGTCGTTTCATCGAACAGGGAGCGATGCGCGCCCGGCGCGTCCGGCCACGACTGAAACTTCCCTCACACGCGGCGGTTACATCGAGCAGTTCGAGCCCATCACGATCAACGGAAAATTTAGCGGCTCGATCTTCATCGAGAGCGATCCGGCGGAGGTTCTCCATCGCGCCGCGAGATACGCGATCGCGCTCTGCATTTTGCTGCCGGCGACGATATTGCTTGTCACTCCATTCATTCGCCGAATGAGCGCAGATATTTCAAAACCGCTGCGCGACCTCGCGTGGACCTCGAAAATCATCACGCTCAGGCACGACTATTCGCTCCGCGCGACCAAAGAGACGGACGACGAAGTCGGACACCTCGTGGATGCCTTCAACCAGATGCTCGGCGAGATCGAGAGCCGCGCCGAACTGCTCCGGAACAGCAACGCAAACCTCGAAGCTCGAGTGGAGGAGCGGACGAAAGCCGCGGAAGCTGCGAACCGGGCGAAGAGCGAGTTCCTGGCCAATATGAGCCACGAAATCCGCACGCCGATGAACGGAATTCTCGGCATGACCGACTTGGCTCTGGATACGGAGCTCAGTGACCAACAGCGTGAATATTTGGAAATGGTCAGGAGCTCGGCGGCCAGCCTACTGGACGTCATCAACGAAATTTTAGATTTTTCGAAAGTGGAATCGGGAAAGCTCGAACTTGTTTCCGAGAAGTTCGCCTTGCGTTCAGCGGTGAATCAAGTGGTGCGCAGCTTCGCCTACCGCGCGGAAAAAAAGGGGCTGGAGCTTCTGCTGGAGATCGCGGACGACGTGCCCGACGCGTTGATCGGAGACGACGGCCGGCTGAAGCAAGTTCTGATCAATTTGATCGGCAATGCGATCAAGTTCACCGCTCGCGGGAGCGTGTCGGTGTGCGTCGCTGCGGAACCGCACGATGGCTCGCGCATAACGCTGCATTTCTCGGTCGCCGATACCGGCATAGGAATTTCAGCGGAACAGCAATTGCGGATCTTCGAACCGTTCATGCAGGCAGACGGATCGACGACAAGAAAATACGGAGGAACTGGCCTGGGCCTGACGATATCAGCGCGATTGGTGGAGCTTATGAGCGGAAAAATGTGGTTGGAAAGCAATCCGGGCCAAGGAAGCAAATTTCAATTTACGATCCAGTGCGAAAGGGCTGAAGCGCCGGTTTCGCAAAACAACAAGTTAGCGGCGGGATCGCCCTCGCCGGCCGAAGCGGCTTCCGATGCACGCTTTCGGAGCTTACGCGTTCTCGTTGTCGAAGACAATCCGGTCAATCGAAAAGTTGCTGTGCGATTTCTCGAACGCTATGGACACACAGTCGAGATCGCAGAAAACGGCGTGCAGGCACTTGAACACTTGCGCGGGCGCGGCGCTCGCGAGTTTGCCGTGATTCTTATGGACGTCCAAATGCCAGAAATGGACGGATTCGAAGCCACAAAGCAAATTCGGGAGGGCGAACGCGATTCCGGCGCGCGCCAACCGATCATTGCCATGACGGCGCATGCGATGACCGGCGACCGTGAGCGCTGCCTGAATGCCGGAATGGACGGCTATGTCTCGAAGCCGGTCCGCGCAACGGAACTCCAGCGCGAAATTGAAAGAGTGCTGCGGAGTTTTTCCGATAGACAGCTTTCGATCGTCCAAACCTCAATTGCTGCTGACTCTCCCGCCGTGGCGCCGGCCCGGCCTGAAAACCCTCCGGGTGACGTGTTTGATGGTCGTGCGCTCCGCGAGCGCGTACAGGGCAATGCAGAGCTGCTCGATGAGCTCTTACATATATTTCTCGATGATCTTCCAAAGCGAATCGAAGAGATCCGGCAAGGACTTAACGAGATGAACTTCGCGCGTATCGAGCGGGCAGCGCACACGCTCAAGGGAACGGCGGCGCTGATGTCCGCGGCGAGGCTTACGTCCATAGCTCGTGAACTCGAACTTGCCGCGCGCGAAGGGCAGCGCGAACGGCTTCCCGAACTTTTCGCCCGCGCCCGTGCCGAGGCGGAGCGCTTGACAAAGGAAATTGCGCATCATCGATGCGAGGTCGAAGCGTGAAAATTCTGATCGCGGATGATGACGCGGTAATGCGGGCGCTGCTCGAGCACAGCCTGCGCGGGTGGGGCTATGAGGTTGTAAGCGCCTGCGACGGCGAAGAGGCCTGGAACATTTTGAAAGAGCCCGATTCGCCGCGCATTGTGCTGTTGGATTGGATGATGCCGGGGGTCACCGGACCTGAACTTTGCCGCCGCGTGCGACGACGCGTGGCGCCGAACTACCGGTACATCCTTCTAATAAGCGCGCGAGAAGATCGCTCGGACATCATCTGCGGATTCGAGTCGGGCGCCGATGACTACGTCACCAAGCCGATCCATCCCGACGAACTTCAGGCGCGGCTTCGCGTGGGCCTTCGAATCATCGGGCTGGAGGACAACCTCCTTGCGGCGCGCGAAATCCTGCGCCACAAGGCCACGCACGATGAATTGACGGGCTTGCTGAATCGGGCCGCGGTCGATGACCTATTGAAGCGTGAAATGGCCAGAGCGAACCGCGAGAAATTGCCGCTGGCCGTAATCCTTGCGGACATCGATCATTTCAAATCCGTGAACGACACGTACGGCCACGCGGTGGGAGACTCGGTGATACGCGAACTTGCGAGCAGAATGAAAGCCACTGTGCGCACGTACGACGCTGTCGGGCGCTACGGCGGCGAGGAATTCTTGATGATTCTGCCGGGTTGCGACTCCGTTGGCCTGCGGCAGCGCGCGGTTGAAATGTTGGATGCGATTCGCAGCCATCCTGTGGAAACGGCTTCAGGCAATTTGAAAATTACGGGGAGCATCGGCGGCGCCGTGAATACCGATGCGCCCGGCGTGACGCCTGACGGGCTCATTCGCAATGCCGACGTCGCGCTCTATCAGGCGAAGCACGCCGGACGCGATCGCGCGATCGTATTCGATCCGGCAGAGGGGAACGCGTCCGTAAATGACCTGCTCGTCTTGCCGCGCGAGCGTTAGGAGGAAGCGGCGGCGCGCCCGGACTTTCGCCTATCGCCCGCCGCGCTCGCCGAATAGAGAGTCAAGACGCCTTCCGCCACGTTTCCGACATATTTGCCGCCTGAGAGGAACTGCATCACTCGCTTGCCCTCCCGCGCCAGCGCCGCCCATCTGGATTTCGTCGCGGGGTTCTGCTCCAAACCTCGCAGCGGATTTCCTTCAAATTCGAAATCGATCTGCCGGAGCCGGTGCCGCTGCGTCCTGCGGACCGGAAACCGCTTCCCATCGAGTTCGACGAGATTCGAGTTTTCTTCCAGCGCCTGGCGCCAGACGGAGACAAGCGCCTCTTCGAGCGTCACGAGGGTTTGTGCGCGGCTTTCGAGAATTGCTCGAACATTGCGGCGATGCGCTTCGTTTGCGTTTCCAGGTAGCCAGGCATCGTGCGCTGCCAATACGCTTCAATTCTTCCCACGGCGGACTCGATGTTGCGGTACAAGCGAGGATTATTGTAGGCCGTGCGCGCCAGAGGTGCGAGATTCTTCAGCCGCTGCCACACGATCCAGAACTCGGTGTTGTTTTCGAAAAAGAGCTCGTCGTCCATCAGCCCACGGTTCAGAAGCCCGCAGGCCATCTCCCAATACGAAGTCACCATGCGGAAGCTGGCATTTTCTTCGGAGCCCGCCGGATATTTTTTCGCCAGCTCTTCCATATTAGTGGCCACGAACTTCGATACAAACCACTGGCGGGCTTCCCGCAGCCGTGGCTCGCGTCTCAGTTCGTAAATGCGCAGCATCAGGTTGGCCTGGTCGTGCGTGACTTCGCTCATGCGATTCCTCCTGATTGAGTTCCAGCGGGCACGGGCTCCACGCCGGGCTGCGGCGCGTTTCCTTCGTAACGCAAGAATAGTTTTTGTTCGGCTGCCACCGGAATACTTTCTTTTTCAAAACGCCCGCGAATCCTGCGGCGCAGCTCGCGCGCAACGTCATCCTGGCGTAGCGGCGCAGTCCGCACCTGGATAAGCAGCGCGGCACCCGCCGGGCCGAAGGAGTCCACCCCCAGCGCGCGCGGACCGTCCACAAGCGCCGCCTTCCATACGTCATCCGCGCGGAATTCCGCGGCAACTTGATCGAGCGCCGAAAGCGCGCGGTCCAGATCGGCTTCCGCGGCGACATTAATCGCGAGGAACAGTTGCGACCAATCGCGGCTCAAATTCGCCACCTGCATAATCTGGCCGTTCGGGATCGTAACGATCGCTCCCTGTGGTGTGCGCAATACTGTGCGGCGAAGCGTGAGGTGTTCCACGCGCCCAAGTGTGTCTCCGACTTTAATTTGATCGCCGACGACATACTGGTCCTCGAAGACGACGAAGAAACCATTGATCACGTCGCGAACCAGCCCCTGCGCGCCGATGCCGATGCCCAGGCTCGCCAGGCCCGCAGCTCCTACGATAGGGCCGATATCGAAATTGAACTCGTGCATGGCCATCAGCGCAGCGATCACGAATATGATTCCGAGCCCGGCGCTATTCAGGATTCCCGCCACGGTGCGAGTCTGCTGGTCGCGCATGCGGGAAGGCCGGCTCGAAGAATCCGACGTCGCCCGGACCACCAGCCGGTTCGTGAATCCGCGCAGTAGCCGCGAAGCCAAAAACGCGAGCACCACTATCACCAGCAGCCGGAAGGAGCGGGCGACGATTAAATCAGTCCAATGCGGAAGGAGATTGGCCATACAATATGGAGAGCCCGAAATTATAGCATTGCCGGCAGGTGCGCCTGATTGCGCCCGGCCGGGAGGTGAAGGCCAGATGAACCACTCCCATTGCAGACGCGATTTCTTCTTTCAGGGCGTCGCGCTCGCCGCTTTTCTGCTTCCTGCCGCGCGAATCGCAGAAGCCCAGCAATCTTCTGACGCGCCGCCGAAGCCCCATGCGCCGCCCATCACTCCTCCTGACTTGCGCGCACCCGGCGGCGGTTCAGGACAAAGCGGGAACTTTCCGCCTCCGGCGGATGGGCGCCACGACCCGTCTTCGGTGGACCCCGCCGCACCGACCCCCGATCCCAAGGAAGTCCTTAAGGCCAACGACAAGGACATCAAATCCAATGTGCTCCGGCTTTCCGAACTCGCGCAGGAATTGAAGCAGGAAGTGGAAAAGACCGATTCTGCCAACGTGCTTTCGCTGCCCATGGTTCACAAGGCCGAGGAAATCGAAAAGCTCGCTCACCACATCGCCACACTCGCGCGCGGCTGAGCGCAACCGGCGCGAAACCTGCTTCCGCGCCCGCGCGTCCTTTTGCCTGACGGCTGGGGCGCGAAATCGGTCCTGTGGCGGTTTCGCGGCATGAGCCAACCTACCTGACGATTCGCTTGGAGGAATCTGTGAGAACGCGCCACGCGCTGTTTGCAGCGGTGTTGTGTGTTTTGTGTTCAGCGGCGGTGATCGCAAAGCCGATCCGCATCCCGCGGCATCCGGATTATCACGACGGGAAAATCATCTTCAGCTATTTCGGAAGCATCTGGATGGT
>DASTCZ010000145.1:0-2032 GCA_035710585.1 Candidatus Acidiferrales bacterium
CCCCTGCGCGAGAATCGCAAAATGCGGAGTCTGCCGCCTCTCGTCCAGCGTTCCCAGCCAACGGAACGCAAGACCATCTCTCGCCATCGCGTAATACACGCGCGGTCCGGCGAGAATGATTCCATTTAGCGATCCCAGCGCCGAAACGATCACCAGCAGCGAAATCATGCCGCCGGCGCGCGTCCCAATAGCTCGTTCCGCAGCGTCGGCGGCAACTCGGCTCGACGTCGCAATTTCGGCCGCGGGCATCACGTGCAAATAGCCTGCATTCAGCGCGATATAGCAAAAGGCCACGATCAAGGTTCCAAAGATCAGCGCCGTGGGAATCGTTCGTCGCGGTTCATGAGTCTCGCCCGCCGAGTACGTCACCATGTGCCAGCCGCCAAAGCTGAAGAGTCCTGCCGCGACGGCTAACGCATAACTTCGCAATGAAACCCCCGCCATCAAATCTGTCGCCGAGCGCGAAGTCTCCGAGCTTTTCCCGAAGACAAATAGAATCGCTACGAGCAAAAGCAAAGCCGCAATCTTTACACTCGTCAAAATGACCTGCACTGAACTTCCCGCTTTGATCCCCCCATAATTCACGACAGAAAGAAACAGTATCGCCGCCATCGCGATTACGCGCACACTGCTCTCCCCGCCCGAAAAAAAGTAGGCGGTGTAACGCGCCATCACCACCGCGATTGCCGCGATGATTCCGGAATGAATGCTCCAAAACATCGCCCAGCCCCACAGAAATCCGAGCGCCGGCGAAAAGATCCGCTTCAGGTAGACGTACACGCCGCCGGTCTCCGGAAACGCGGCAGCGAGTTCCGCGCACACCAGCGCACCGCAGACCGTCAGCGCGGCCGCCGCCAGCCACGCCAGCATGATTTTCCCCGGCCGCTGGATGAGCCGGGTAATCTCGGACGGCTGTACAAAGATCGAAGCGCCTAAAATAATTCCCACGACGAGCGACGTCGCGTGCGCCAGGCCCATCGATCTCTTTAACGCTGCAGCCATGAGGAAGGGCGCGGGATTCTACCACGCTCGGCGCCGGGAATCGGCCCGTCGGACGCACGCCAAATTGAAAACTTCAAGGGTGCGCTTCGCACGGGGCCGCGCATCTTATAGGTGCACAGTCATGCCCGAAAAAGAGACCGCTCCAAGGAGTGAGAAAAAGCCCAAGCCGCCTCTCTCGGCTGGATTGAGGCTGAGCCACCTTCTCCGTCCGCACTGGAAGGAAATCACCCTGGCTTCCCTCGCCGTCGTCGGAGAGACCGCGGCCGACCTCGCTCAGCCCTGGCCGCTCAAAATCGTGCTCGATTACGTGTTGCAGGCAAAGCGCATGCCCGGCTGGCTCAGCCAATTGATTCATCGCGTCGTGGGAGAAAACCAATTCGCCATTCTCGATTTCGCAATCGCGGCAGTAGCCATCATCGCGCTCGTGGGAGCCATCAGCACGTACGCCGAAAAATATCTGACTACCAGCGTCGGTAATTGGGTCGCCCATGATCTGCGCCGGACCCTCTACAACCACATCCACCGGCTCTCGCTTTCCCAGCACGACGAAGCGCGAACCGGAGACCTGATCAGCCGCGTCACCAGCGATATCGGAGCCATCCAGGATTTCGTCACCTCGGCGCTCCTGGGTATCGCCGCCGACGTCCTCACGCTCGGCGGCATGATCACGGTGATGTTCTATCTGAACTGGCGCTTTACTCTCATCGCGCTTTCCGTCGCGCCTCCGTTGTTCTTCGTTGTCTATGCCTACACGCGAAGAATCAAGAAAGCCTCCCGTGATGTCCGCAAGAAAGAAAGCGAATTGATGTCCACGGTTCAAGAGGTACTTTCGTCGATCCGCGTCGTGCAGGCCTTCACTCGCGAAAAATACGAACAGAAGCGCTTCGAGGAAACCAGCCTCGAAAACGTCGAAATCTCGCTGCGCGCGCGCGCCATCAAAGCGCGGCTCTCGCCTTTCGTGGACATCGTTGTGGCCGTCGGCACCGGTCTCGTTCTCTGGTACGGAGCGCACCTCGTTCTCTCGGGGCGC
>DASTCZ010000146.1:0-33484 GCA_035710585.1 Candidatus Acidiferrales bacterium
GGCCGGTGAGCGGTTCGCTTCCCGCTGACGAGGGGATCGAAACTTCAAAGCGAACGGAAGGTGCCGCCGATTGCGGGCGGGCTTCACTCGAGTGAGAGGCTCGAAGAAACGCAAACGGGACAGCCATCAATGCTATAGAACTGGCCAGGATCGCGGTGCGGCGGAGTTTCATCGAGAAGATCCTCTCGTTCGGTTTCGATTTGACGCGCGATTGTAGCGGAGATCCTAGAGAAGAGCACGCATTGACGGGAGTTGCGACGACTGCGATTCGCACGGGGAAGGCGGCCGTCAATGCGTGCGGTGGGCAGCGGATGGAGAAACTACGAAGAGCTCCCACTGAGGACTGTAAGTGCCTTGTTTGCGGCGCGTGTTGGAAGAAGAGCAAAGAAAACTATGCTTTTCTCGCACGCGTATGAAGCTTGATACATATGCGGACGGAGCATCAAGAAATGCTCCCAAAACCTCCAGTTGCGAAATCGGGCATCAAGAAACGATCGCACTTTCAAATGCATCTGACGGCTACTCGCGCCGCCATTAGCACTCTCGAAGCTCCTTCGGCAGGACCCATTCGATCCCAAATTCGGGGCTGACTTCCAGCATCCTCTCGATCTCGGCAAAGTCAGCATCATGCGACGGCGGCAGCGTCAGCGCTGGCGCCGGCACGCTCAATTCCTTAAAGTACCGTTCCAGTCCGGCTGGTGTGAGCAGGATGAGTACTCTTACTCTGTCCGAATCGATCACAATCGAGTGCGCGACGTCCCGCGGCAGGAAAACCGCGGTCCCCGGAGTGACCTTTATTACCTGTTCGCCTACTGACGCGGTCAGTTGGCCTTCGATCACGTAGTAGGTCTCGTCCTCGCGATGGTGGATGTGCGGAGGTGGCGTGCATCCCTTTTTCGCAACGCCTTCAATCAACGTAAAAGATCCCTCAGTGTCTTCACTCGTGGCCAGGAAGGTGTACAGCCAGCCGTTGTACCAAACTGACTGGTTGAGCAACCGTCTTTCACGGCCAAACTGGGTACCTTCAAGTGCGTCCAGCGTGGTATTGACCTTCGTCGCCATGGTCGGCCCCTTTCGAAGTGTGTGATTTCCTCTCGTTGCTGCTGAACTTGCGATCGATTCAGTACAGGAGTGGCTTACATCGGCGACACCCGCCGTTCGCGAATGGTTGTGTCGCATTTTCATGCCGCCTTCAAAGGAACTCGAAGAAAGTCGTGAATCATTCGATTCATGTCGGTTGCGGACACCGGTTTCTCCAGATATTCGACCGCTCCCATCTCGATGGCGAGCACGTAGCATTTCATGTCGCCGATTCTGGCTAGCACGACGAACGGAGTGTCGGGGCTAAACCGGCGAAGGTGGCGCAGCACGCATCCGCCTTCGAATCTCTCAGATCCCTGGTCCACGACCGCAAGATCGAAATCTTCCCGTTCGACGGACCGCAGTGCCGTCTCGTATGAACTGCATTTGTAGACCTTGAATCCTTGCGCCTCGAAAGGAATGGCGTGAAAACTCAAATCCCTGATGTCCTCATCCACGATCAATATTTTGGGCGCCGAGGAATCGTTCGCATTCTCACTACTCACCTGCGGATTTTCCTGTTCCATCCTCCACCTCCTACGTAGGATCCTGCGAACCGACTTCCTTCGAAGTCGAGCCGTCGCAGCCGCGTTTACAAATTCGTTCCACATTGCAGTGTCCGTTGCTTCACTGCTGCATCTCGAGGAATACCCCGGAGGGTCCCCTCGATCACATAGTTGACGTTCAGAACCGGGTAACCACCACGCACCCGATCAGTTTCTTCTTTGACAGTGAAACTTCCGCATCCGCGCGTCGAGGACTGGGGCGCGTCGATCCAGCTGCCGAGTCGACCTGCTACAACTCAGAGCCGGCCAGCGCGCCCGCGGGTGCGGTTACCGCCGGTTCTTGCGAACCGTCTGCGAACTGCTCACCAGAAAAACTTCAGTCCCAACTGCATCAGCCTAGAGCCTCCTGAAAACTGCGTGGCGTCCAGGAATTGCGTTGCGTTGACGTTCGCATACGTCGTGCTCAACGCGTTGTTCACAGTCCCGAGAATCGCGCCGGACTGGAACACGCTCGGCTGAGCGAGCGACAGGTTGCGGTGATTAAAGGTATTGAGAGTGTCCACACGGAACTGGACACCGACTCGCTCTGAAAGCTTCGTGTTCTTCAGCAGCGACATGTTCCATACGTTCACGCCCGGAGTTTGGAACGTGTTGCGCCCAACGGTTGGCAGCGCTCCAAGCCCGGCCTGGACGTAGGTAGCGCTGGAAGTCTTGGCAACATATCCAGCGACGTTTGCACCGCCTCCGGCACAGCCCGCGCTCGTCGCCACGATGCTCGTTGCACCGCCGGCACCCACGCAGACGAAGTTCACTCCCGTTCCCGTGTTGCCGATTCCATTGGGATTGAAAATCGCACGGTCGGGAGCGTTGTCGAAGTCGGCGTTGGCGTCGTTGGCGGAGAGGATGGAAATAGGCTGTCCGCTCTGGGCCAGATAGGTTCCGCTCAATTGCCAGCCATTGAGTACGGTCTGCACGAGGCCGTTGCTTCCATTCAGCTTCGGCAGTTCGTAAATCCATGACAAAGCAAACTTGTGGCGGATGTCCAGCGTAGACCTGCCACGATCCGACGGCAGATTGAACCAGTCTTGCGGCCGCCGCGGATTCACGCGGCTGCTGAAGAGTTCGTTCGTCGAGTCATCGATGTTGTGCGCCCATGTGTAGTTCGTGCGCACCATCAGGCCGCGAGCGAAGCGCCGGTTAAAGTCGACCGCTCCCGAGTGGTAGATGCTGTTCCCGTTCGGCGGAAATCCCGTAACGAAACCGAGAAAGCCGTCGTCCGAAAATCTGAGTGGATCGTAATTTTCGAAGTCAGACCGCCTCAGCCCGCCCGTGATCGTCGCAGGAACCTCGGACGCGCTGAAGAAAGTGGGCAGAGGTGTCAGGCCCGCCGAAAACGCACTAAGCGTGTTTAGCCGGGCTTGCACGGGCAAATGGTTTGCGCGCGTGCCCAGATAACGAAGCTCCAACATTCCGTCGCGGAAAAGCTCACGCTGCACGCTCAGAGTCCAGGTAAGGACCTTGGGCTGCACCGTATCCACAATGATCGAACCTGTGGCCGCGCGCGCTTCTGCCTGCGTTTGAGGAGGAACCAACGTGGAAAGCAATCCGCCTCCCGAAAGGAACCCGGCGCGCGATGCGCACCACGACGGAGGTGTTCCGGCCAGCCCCGAACAGGTGATGGTCGGGTTCTGTTCCACCTGAAATTGCGGCGGCAGTTGCAGGATCGTCAGGTTTTGAAACGTCAGGTCGTACGAGATTCCAAATCCGCCGCGCACGGCCGTCTTACCGGTATTGAAGGGATCCCACGCAAAACCGAATCGCGGAGCGACGTTGTTCGTGTCCGTCCTCGGCTTGCGGAACTCGAAGATGCCCGGCAATGTTGAAACCGAGTTCAGCGTCTGGAGTTGTGCGTCTCGCGGGTTGCTGATCCATTCGTAGCGCAGACCAAGGTTCAGCGTGAAGTTCGGAACCATCTTCCAATCGTCCTGAACGTAACCGTACAGCGCGTCCTGGTTGCCGGAGAAAACTCCCGTACCTGCGCCGCGCAGCGCGCCATTCAAGCCGGTTGGAACCAGATCGTTGACGAACTGCTCGAGATGCTTGTAGTCCCATTCACCGCGTTCACGTGGAAGGAAGTTCGTGGGAGCGATCCAGTGCCGCCACTCGGGCCCGAACTTGAACGCGTGAGCGCCACGAACGATCGTGATGTTGTTCGCGAACTGATAGTTGTTTTGCGTGTAGCTCTGGGGCGAGTTGCCTTCAGGCCCGATGTTGAGTCCCAGCGTATCGATTTCCACGTTGGGGAAATTCGCGAAATTGGCGGGTACCCTGAAACCCTGAACGAACCGCGAATAGGAGAACCGGAAGTCGTTGACCACGCGCGGCGAAATCGCCCACGCATCTGTGAAGATCACTTTCCGGCTGTCCGCCGCGATGTCGCCCGTGAATTGCGCCAGCGGCGTATCGGGGTTCACGTTCGGGCTCCGCTGACGGTCATACAAAAACCGCCAGTGGAACTGGTGTCTCATCGCATTCAGGTCGACGTTGACGTTGAAATCATCCTGGTTGAGAAAATTGGGCGCTGCAGGCTGGATGAATCCCAGCGGAATGCTTACGCCATTCACTACCTCTGGATTAGCGTCGGCCACCGGTGCGGTGGGAAATTGCGAGAGGATGCTTCGCACCGAATTATTCGCAGCAAGTCCGTTCAAGAGCGTCAGGCCCTGCGCCGTTGGCGCCACCTGTTCAACGGCTGCCGATGACAGTCCCTGCCAGGTGTGCTGGTAGGCTCCGTACGCGAACAGCCTGTTCTTGATCAGCGGACCGCCAACATCCAGACCGGCGCGATTGAAGTCATAGCGGCGCGGCGCGGATAATCCGCTGCCCTTTTCGAGGTTGTCCCTCGCCCGGAAGTTGCGGTTGGTATCAAAGCCCCACACCGATCCGTGCCAGTCGTTGGTGCCGGATTTGGTGATGATGTTGAATTGTCCGCCGGCGGAATGTCCGATCTCCGCGGAAAACATATTCGTCACCAGGTTGAAATCTGCTACGGCCTCCGGAATTACTTCCGTGATGTGTCCTGTGATATCAATCCGGTTGTCGTCCACCCCATCGATGTTGAAGCTGTTCAATCGCGGCCGTGCGCCGCCGATCGAACCGCCCTCTCCCAGTACACCCGCTCCCTGCGTCGTCGTATTCGGAGCGAGCAGCGCAAGGTTCAGCGGTGAACCGGACGAATTTGGATTTGGCAGCTCCGATACCGCTCGAGTGCCGAAATCGCTCGAGAGTTGTGACGTCGTCGTGCTGACGGTTGTAGATCCGGCAATCACCTCGACGGTCGTTCCCACCGTCGCAATGACCATCCTCGCGTCCGCGCTCACAACCTGGTTGGGCAAGACTTCCACGTCTTTTCGCGAGTAATCCGCGAATCCCGACGCAGCCACGTCAACCGTGTAAGTGCCGGACAGCAGGTTGGGGAACACATACTCCCCGGTGGAAGTTGTTTTTGTGGTGTTCTTAACACCGGTGACCTGATTCGTAGCAATCACATTTGCTTCCTGGATCACGGCGCCACTCGGATCTTGCACCGTGCCGCGCAGCGTCCCATCCAAACGCTGGGCGGAAGCAACGGCTGATATACAAACCGCGGCAACAGCCAATACGGCCAAACGGAATTTCATTTTCTGCTCCCAAGACCGACTCGCATAGCTTCAGTGAGTTCACCCCTGAACTCCCTCTCGCCGCCCAGAATGGGACACTTCTCAACTGCACCCCCTGCGGCAAGAGGAAATTCTTGATTGACCGTAGAAGACGGGACCCGAAAGGTCTATCCCGTCCGGGGAGTATTTGAGACCTGACTAGACGTGACTCGCCGAGTGAACCACTTCGCCGTTACTCTACATGGCGATCGGGCACTGCCTGGGCAAGAGGATTGGCCCAGAACGGGCTATGGCTCAGGAAATGATGCCTTTGCGGACGGCATACAGCACAAGTTCCGCCGAGCTGTGTAGGTTCAACTTTTGCAATATTCGGCGCCGGTGCGTTTCAGCGGTATAGGGACTGATGTTCAGTTTTGTGGCCACTTCCTTATTGGTCCGCCCTTCTGCCACCAATTGCAGAATCTCGCGTTCCCGAGTGGTCAGAAGCTCGTAAGTGTCGGCCGATCCTCTCTTTTCGAGTTCGCGAACGTAATCATCCATCAGAATCCGGCTGATTCTCGGACTGAAGAACGATTTCCCTTGCGTGACCGCTTCAATTGCGTGGACCAGATCACCTACTGCGGAATCCTTGAGCAAGTAGGCGCGGGCGCCCGCCCTCAGAGCGCGCATCACATAGGTCTCATCGGAGTACATGCTTAGAATGACGACCGAAATGGCTGGCTCTTTGGCCACCATTTGTCGCGTCGCCTCCATTCCGTTCAAAATGGGCATCGCTATATCGACCACCACCACATCTGGCAAGAGCGACGACGCAAGGTCCACCGTCTGGCGCCCATCCTCGGCTTCGCCCACGACTTCAAGTTTTGGCTGCCTCTCAAGCAATGCGCGCAAGCCGGCCCGCATCACCGTGTGATCATCCGCAAGCAGGATTCGAACTTTCTTCACAATGCACCTCTCACGACACCCCGTGCCTTGCTTCCGCTGGTCTTTCCGTAAGGGGCAATTCGATTTGGAGCCTCGTCCCTCGTCCCTTGGCCGAGTCAATTTTGAAATTTCCGCTAAGGTGCGCCACACGCTCGGACATCCCCACCAATCCAAGGCCTCGCACTCGGTTCGAATCAAACCCGATTCCGTCGTCTTGAATACTCAGCTGTAGCCGCCGCGCCTTTTGACTGATGGCGATGTGGACCTTGCTCGCATTGGCATGCTTCGTACAGTTGCTGAGAGCTTCCTGCACCACGCGGTAAACGCAGGTGTTGTATTCCTCTGGCAGTGCGTCCGAAACGTTCTCTTCGACAAGATCAACCAACACTCCGCTGCGCTTCATCACTTCCCGGGCTTGCCATTCGAGCGCTGCCACGAGCCCCAGATCGTCCAGCATCGACGGCCGCAGCAGCAGAGAAATACTGCGAACGACGTTGACCGTGTTTTCCACGAGTGCCTTGATCTTCTCGAGGCCTTGCCGGAACAAGCCGTCTGCACCCGGAGCCGTCGCCAGCTTCTCGATGTCCAGCAAGAGTGCGCTGAGCGATTGGCCAACTTCGTCGTGCAATTCGCGCGAAATGGACCTTCTTTCGGTTTCGTGTGCGGCCACCAGCCGAGCTGAAAGCTCTTTCAGTTCCGCCTGGGCGTCGGAGATTTCCTGGAATCGTTTGTCAGCAATCTTTTCGAGCCGCACGGCGTGTACGACGGTCGCGGCTGCAAGCGCCAGACCGAGGCACAAACCGATCCCAATCATGACCTGCAAGTGCCGGCGGAATTGCGCGAAGCGATCCGCAATTCGCCTCTCGTCGTCCTGAAGCGCCCGGCCGTTCACTTCACTAATCTCGCGCGCAATTTCCAGCACCTTCGCTCTTCTGGGAAGCACTTCGTTGCGCATGTACCGGTTACCTCGCTCGGGCTTCGCCTCCGGTTTCGATTCAAAAATCGCCTGCAATGCGGCCCAATACGTATGCACTTCCGAAGCCAGCTGTTCAAATGGCTCGATTTCGTCCGGCCGCAACGATTGGGAATAAGAAGTCAACGCGCTGTTCATCTGCTCTTCAATTCCCTCAAGGTCGATGCGTAGCGCGTCCTCCTCGCCTTCTCCGGGAGCAGCCAGGATAAAATCGCGGACTAGATTTCCGGACTCGTACAAACCTGAGCGGATCTCATCGAGCGTCCGGTCGCGCGACACATAATCGCGCCGCAACTGCCGGTTGCTATCCTGTATTCCTCCCGCGATCCGGAGCGAATAGATCCCCGCCATTGCCATGATGGCGAGCAATCCGCCAAAGCCGGCGATAAGCACGATCTTTATTCCGAAACGATTTGCGTTTTGCGCTCGCATGACGGATGTAGACAACTTTCTCGGATCTCCCGTGTGCTTCTTTGGCCCTTTTCCCGGTGGTTCCGTTCGGGGCTGAAAGTGTCGCGAGCTCGAAAGGAAGAACTGCGCGCATTCGAGAATCGTTAGCCTAAAACGAGGCAATCAGACGCCGGCGGAATCGAACTTGGGGAAAAGCTTCTAGCAGCGAAGAGCGCGGAGTTGGTGCGACGTGAAATGCAGGCTGGAATATGAGCGGCTCGCCCACGACGCGACCTCGGAAGTTTTCTTTGCAGGGAACGCGCGGATAACTGGATTCAAGAGGACTTGGACGCTTGCTGACGAGCCCGTCCGCAATCGACCGCCAGCCGAACAACGAATCTTGCACGCACTGACGAGAGTATTCGTCAGCCCGGTTTGCGGCAGTACCATGGCCGCAACCACAGTCACTAGGATCAGACAGGCTATCGTTCGACGGAAACCGGACCTCGACATCACCCTACCTCATGCAAGGACTAATGTAGGAAACGAAGCGCGATTCCGTCAAGAGGTTGCCCTGATGGTACGGCGCTTTGAGCAGCAAGAACTGGCCGTGACTGCCCGTTCCGCAATAAAACCATCCAGGTCACCTGTTGCGGACGAATCTGCTTGCATCGCAAAAAACTAGTTTCAATACGGACGCTCCTACGGACGGAGGTCGTAGTCACTTCATTAGAGGGCGAGGATCAGCCCTTTACAAAAGGGTAGAGAAGTCGCTCAAAAAATGACAATGGACGAGCAACAATCAGAATTTCCCCTGGGGCTGCTTTCAGTGCAGCCGTAGACTTCTTCGATTCGCCCGTGGGCAGCACACCGACAATACCTTTCTGAATCACGTCTTCGGTGGAAGCGACTACGCCACAACCACAAATCCAATGCTCTGAGGTCAAACGGACTAGAGCTGATATATGCCGAGGAGCCGGCTCCGGGAGTGTAAAATGGGCATCGCCCTTCGCGTCTGTTTCTGAGTTGAGAATAGCCTCATACCTTGCGGGGGTCTCTTCCCCCTTCTCGTACAACAGAGACACCGAAACGTGCTGCATCCCCAGTGGCTGACCATTGGTAGCATTAACCACTCGAACGACGACTTCTTGCGCGAAGCAGGAAGGACTGACCAACAACACAAGAACGTAGGACAAGTTTCGAAGTAACATCGCCCTATCTCTCCTAATTCTGGCAACACCACGTGACGTAGCGTGGAAGCGCGCGGCAATTTATCCTGGCGAATGATGAGGAGCGCGCAGTCTATCTGAAGTATAAGGGAACGTCCCGTCTGTCGCCGGGCTTCCCTGCTTTGCGGCGTCCAGCTATCAGTTTGCTACTCAGACGTCAAGTGACTTTGATATGCTCCCGCGATGCACTGGTTCTTTACAGCGGATCACTCGGAATCAGCGGGCTTCCCACTTCATGTCGTCCGGGTGATGTCCGGCTGGCTTCCTGTCGTTATCAATTCGCTGCTTACTGCAGCGATTGCGTATGCCGGGTATCGGCAGTATGTCGTTGCTCAGAAGCTCTTCGATTTGCAGAACGCAATTGAGACGCAGAAGAATAAGGTGTCGCTATTTCTTCGGATTAAAGTAAGGGAACGGGACAATGTTCACGGACTAAGGAGTGCCGTTGTGGAAGTCTCGAATTTGTCGCCGTTCGGAATTTGGCTCGAAAGCCTGACGATATTTGAGACCGAGCACAACACCCGCAATATCCAAGTTGAAGATGTTCTTGCGGCAGGCGCGACTTTCCGATACCTAATTCGAGACGAAATTGTGAAGCTCTGCGGGATCACTTCAAACGATCAGAAGGCATCCGCAGTCATATCGGCAATTGTGAACTACACGACTAGCGAAAAAAACGAAAGCGCCGAAACGCCGCGCTATCGAGTGACTGTAGGTTCCTACGAGGTTCAATCATTGTTTCTCGATGAGGGAAAATCGCTCGAACGACGGACTTAAACTCAAAGCATGCTTTGTAGGTAGAGTCAGAGAAGAAATTGCAAGCATTATGAATCGTCATGATTCAAAAAGTAGCGCGAAGGGCGCGTAATGATTGACAACACTGAGAACTGGATTAAGCGCGCGGACGAGTTGATTGCCAGAGGCGCTGCCGCTGGCGGCGTTAGAGCGGCGGAGCCGATTCATTTCGCTGTTTCGATGTTGACAGCGTTTTACGGCCCGCAGAGTCCGCAACTTCGAGCATTTTTGGTAGAGCAGGAAGCTTTGGGCAAGATGAAACCAGAAGCCGGAAACCCAATCTTTGCGAAAGCGTGCCTCGCAGTATCCGCCATCCAAAACGCAAAAGCCGAATTAGAGGGTGGTCTCACAACGAAAGTCAGAATCCTTGTAAGCGGTGAAGTTCTGGCCGAGCTTGTCCGACTGAGCAAAGAGGCTTTTGAAGAAGCTAATACTGACGAAGCAAAAAATGTTGCCGCTGTATTGATTGCCGCCGCCTTTGAAGATGTGATCCGCCGTATGGGTGAAGAATTTGCCGGAGTTACTAGCCGTCCAAAACTTGAAGATGTGATTGCAGCACTAAAAGCGGCAGACGTGCTGAAAGGCGCGCAAGTAACAATTGCGCTGAGTTATTTGAAATTTCGGAATGATAGCCTTCACGCTGATTGGAAGAACATTGACCGCCCCGGAGTCAAAGCGTGCATCTCGTTCGTTGAGGAACTGCTAGCGAAGCACTTCAGCTGAGTGGGAGTGGGCAATGGAAATTGGCTCTCACAAGCCCACGCTACGAGAAAAATGGCACGCCGTTTCGCTTAACAACAAATTCATCGTCATTTTTGCCGGAGTCAGTGCCTTTGCAACCTTGGCGTACAGCGGCTTTGCGGGATGGCAACTTATCGAGATTCGTAGGGGATCGAAGGACACGCACGAACTTGCCGAAGCCGCGAAGAGACAAGCGGAGAAGGCAGAGGCGATATCAAATTCTGCCGACAAAGCGGCAGAGGCAATGAGAACGAACAATTCGCAATCGAAAGATGCTTTAGAAAAAACGCTCGCGCAAAGCAAGGCCGCGTTGGACGCCAGCATAAAGTCGTTTCGTAACGATCAGCGTGCGTGGGTAAGCGTGCTGGATACCCGATTGGATAGAGAACCTGTCATCGCCCAAGAGCTAATCGTGCGTTACGCACTAGCGAATACTGGAAAGACTCCCGCCATGCACGTTGGCGTAAAGACTGGAATCTTCCTATCAGCGGGAGAGCCTATAAAATCAGATTGGGAAAATGACAAGCTGACGAATCCAAATGGAGTATTGTTTCCGGCCTCGATCAATCGAAGCGGATCAATCAGTCTCGACGGCGGCAAGATCAGCTTTGCCACCTTGCAAGCGTATCAGTCGCATCTGACTGCAATATATCTTCGCGTCCGCGTCGAATACGATGATGTTTTCGGCGGGCATCACTGGATCGAAACATGTTCAGTACACGGATCGGGCGAACCATTGGAATACTTCAACGGATGCACGATCCTGAAAACTACGATAGACGGCGAGATCACAAGATAAATCGCCGTGACGCCGAGATCGTGAAAACGCACAAGAGAAAAGCCAGAGTTCCGCTTCTGCTTGCTCTGATCGGCGGCATCGCCGCAATAGTGGCCACGGTCATTAAAGAGGTTGCCGTTGCGGAGTTGAAGGACTCAAGGGACGCTATGGCGAGCGCGCAATCACAATTTCACACCGCAACGGGTAACGAAGAAGCTGATGCTCACGCGGCCGCGCTTCAGCAACAAATCGAGGCGCTTCAAATACAGGGCGGCGCGAAATTGGTTCCGCTCATCGCTCAGGATCGGGCGATTTGTAATGAGCAGACCGCAACGCTAGAAGCTCATTTCCAAGCCACGTCACAATATATCGAGAAAATTGGAGTGCCTGAACTAACGAAGCTCCGAAATACAGTCAGACAACATATTGACACAACTGAACGCCAGATCGGTGAGACGCTCAACATGACTCACGATCACTCGGTTGGAGAATTCGCAACCGTAAAAGGTGCGACCTTATTCGCAATGTCGGGTGAGATTGGAGTGGTCTTGCTCGAAGACGCGGCTGAGACCGCCGCAAATCGCGTGATTGAGAATCGTGATCGTGACATCCGCATTCTGACTTGGGTTTATTACCTACTCTTCCTCTGCGGATCGAGCCTAGCAATATTCGGACTGACTAAAAATTTTCGGAGCGGAGAACAACCACAGATGACCTGCCCCCCGAAAATTAGTCCAGCGAAAACTTAGCTTCTCCGGGTATAAGACCGCGAGAGGAGAAGCGCCATGAGAAGGAGCCGTTTTAGTGAAGAGCAGATCGTCGGGGTGTTGAAAGAGGCGGAAGCCGGAGTTCCCATGAAGGACCTCTGCCGCCGTGTCGGTATCAGTGATGCCACCTTCTACCACTGGAAGGCGAAGTACGGAGGGCTGGAAGTGAACGAGACCCGGCGGCTGCGTCAGTTGGAGGAAGAGAACGGACGGCTGAAGAAGATCGTGGCGCAGCAGGCGCTGGACCTTGATGCGATGAAGATGGTGCTGTCAAAAAAGTGGTAGGCCCGCGGGCAGAGCGAGAAGCGGTGCGTGTCGTGAGGGAAGAAGCAGGGCTCAGCGAGCGACGCGCCTGTGGGTTGATCGGGATGCACCGCGGGAGCTGGCGTTACCAGCACAGAGAACGGAACGAAAGTGCGTTGCGGGCTCGACTGCGCGAGTTGGCAGCTGAGCGTCCGCGCTTTGGTTATCGGCGGCTGTACATTTTCCTGCGTCGGGAGAGAACGGAGAATGGCGCGCTGCAGTGGCGGGTCAACCACAAGCGAGTGTACCGGCTCTACCGCGAAGAAGGGTTGGCGATGCAGCGCAGGAGGCGCAAGCGATTTCGAGCCGAAGCGCGAGTGCCGTTAGCGCTTCCGACGCGAGCCGATGAAGTGTGGACGATGGACTATACCCATGACGAACTGGCGAGCGGGCGGAAATTTCGCACGCTGAATCTTATGGATGGCTACACGCGAGAAGCGTTGCAGATCGAGCCGGACACATCACTGCCCGGTCTGCGTGTGGTGCGGGTGTTGGAGGGACTGCGAGAAAAACGCGGGACACCGGCGGCAATCCAGGTCGACAACGGAACGGAATTCACCAGCCGCGTCGTGGATCAGTGGGCGTATCAGAATCATGTGGCGCTGCACTTTATCGAGCGCGGCAAGCCCACGCAGAACGCGCTGATCGAGAGCTTCAACGGAAAGTTTCGAGATGAATGCTTGAACCAGAACTGGTTCGTGGATCTGCGACACGCACGGCAGGTGATCGAGGCCTGGCGGGTGGACTACAACACCGTGCGGCCGCACAGCTCGCTCAGGTATCTGACGCCGGAAGAGTTCGCCGCAACCGTGGCGGCGCGACCGGCGTCTCCCCCCACGCCGGTCGTCTCTATCGCCCCGGCTTGGGCAGGTTCGGATGTGCAGCAACCCCGGAGTGCTAACTTATGACTGGACCAAAAATGGGGGGCAGGTCATGTGTTAGGATACGCGCCGAAACTTCTGGGAATCTAACGAGACAAAATGGCCTCCCTGTCGTCCCAAATTGTGCGGGTATTTTACGAACGAAAGTGCGTCGAATTGATGTGTTGGTTAGATGAGATCCAACTAGGCAGGGCGTCGATTAGCAGACTTCGCGAGTGCTTGGCCGGAAAACGTAGGAATTTGCCGTACTCTTACGCAACGTTCTATGGGGTCGAAAGGAAGGACGGAGTCGGAGTGGTTGCCAAGGTGCTCCGGTCCAGAGCGGACCACTTTGGGACTTACGTGAGATGGTTTCGCGTAACTAGTGGCCCCCCTGAGCAGTATGGGAAGTTTTCCGATTACCTAAGCATGGTGTCGAGCGCTGTAGGTAGTAGAGAGGCAGGAATCACCGCGACGTTGTCTTACGAACTGGACAAGGTCCAATCTTTGTTCAGTCCGATCCAAATGGAGGCTCCCGGAGGCATATTCGACGAATTCGTTGGATTTACTGGCATAAAGCGCACTCCTGATGGCAAACGGCTATACAGTCTCGAAGTAAACCTCGACGATAAGACATTGGAGCACAAAGTAGGGTTTTCTCACACGATTCAGCTATCAGAAGAGTTACCATTAGGGCTACTAGACATCGCGACGAGAATTTCGAACCTCGCTTTGAAGAAACGAGAATGAAAGCTACAGCTCATTGGGATCTTTTCGCTGGTAACCAACTGATGGCCGAAATCAAGGGGCGAGTTGCAAAAATGCAGCGAGCCTACCCCGCGTTTTGGCATGAGGAGAGCGATGCCGCGATCGCCGCGCCTGATCCTCTGACTGTGAAGGAGCTCGACTCTTGGACTCCCATTCAGCTCACAGACCTCTCAGCGGAAAGTTTCTCGAACGTTGAAATCAACTTCAACAGAGAGTTAGTTCGTGAGCAGCTGCGGCGTCAGCTTGGCGCAGTCGTTGTGGACTATGAAGGATTGGCCTTGGTCCGCCTGGAGATGGCGACATTGAGGCAACTCTTGGTTGCGGTGGACACGAAGGTTGACCACCTGGTCAGCAAGGCAGACCAGAGCGTTTGCGTTCCAATCCGCTCGTTTGCCCCAGAGCCGTTCGATGCTGTCGTACCAATCGATGTTGTGATTTCTCCAGAGGACGACGGCTACGCTGCAACATTTTTAGACGCAAATCTGCATGCATACGGCGAGACCAAGGAAGAGGCCTTTTTCAACATTCGGAATACGATCCTCGAGACATATCAAAGGTTGCGTGAACTTGGGAACGCAGCCTTGGGTAAGAGTATGCGTCGCCAGATGCAAGTGTTGAGCAATTACATTAAGGGCAAGGACGAATCTATTCCTGAATGAGGAAAATCACGAAGGCTCACGCCGAAGTGGTTGCTCAGAAGCTACGCTGCACTACGCGTGAGGGCTCCGCACATACTATCGCGGAAGTGTTTGAGGGCGGCGTTTTAGTCGCAAGGTTCGGAATTCGTCGTGGCTCGCGGGACCTTGGGCATGGCCACTTGCCGCAGGAACTACACTTAAAGAGGCAGGAGTGCGCGAATCTTTATCAATGCACGCTGGATCGACCCGGCTACATTAATCTCATGCGCGAGAGAGGCGAACTGCCCCCGCTCACCCCGGAGAGCGGCAACTCCGCTTCCTAAGTCGAGAAGCGCTCATCCGTTCGTTTATGCGTCGCAATTAATCGCGCACGGGGATAGCTGGGGCTGGTGTCAGGCCGTGGCGGCGCATGATTTCGAGCAGCTTCGCTCGATCGGGCGGACCGCCGGACGCTGCGTTGATGACTTCGGCCGATTCGCGGAAGAATTGTGGACCGATCCCGGAAGGCGTGATCACGGCGAGCGCTCGCACGTCTTGACTTCCTTCGTTATCGAACCGGTGAATTGCGCCGCGAGGAATGCAGAGTGCCTGGCCGGGGCCGACCTCGATTCGTTTTCCATCGACGGTCCAAGTCAGCACGCCTTCGATACCGTAGACCGTCTCTTCGTAATGATCGTGGCTGTGAGCCGGCCCAAGTAGCCGCTGTGCGCGTGGAACCGTGAACTCAAACACCGCGACACTGCCGCTGGAATTTTCTTTCGTGACCAGAAAGCGGATAGTGATCGGCCCGACATGGATGGTCTCATCGGAAGGGTTGACCTGGGGGTTGGTAGTCTGCGGCATCGTATATCGCTCTCCTTTTCGATCTGAGCCACACTCTCGCCGTCCGAAACGGAGGCGCGATAGAGCATAACCCGCCGTGTCTTCCGGAGTAATCAAGCGTGACACGATGGACAACCCGGCGCTTCTGGCTTCCGCCGGGATCGCGGTTCGTTTCCAGGGATGTTCGCGTGTCAGGACCGATGGTCGCGAGCCTACTGCGAAGATCAATTCAACGCCAGCCGTTCTCCCATTGTGCTATCGTTCCCGCTTCGCACTGTCCAATCGTCCATTGAAGTAGCTGGGAGGAGCTTCTGTGGCACGAAAGAACCGCAATAGAAACGCAAGATCGAAGAATTCTGCTCCTAAAAACCCGAGCGTGACACTTCCCGGAACGGTCGAGAAGCTAATTCCGTCCGCCGATTCCGAGATACCGGATAAGGCACAGATTGTGGTTCACGATGCCGAGCCACTGTATCAAGAGCTTCGCGTGGAAAACGTTCTAACAAGTGAAACAGGCGCCAAAGTCGGCCTTAAAGAGGGTGCGGAAGTCGAAGTCACAATCGAAGCAGAACCAGAGGCGACCACGGAGAAGAAAAGGGCGAAGTCATCGGGGTGAGCGCCAAGACTGATGGCGATTTGTGACGGCGAGATTGTGGGCAATCTTTGGAGGGACTCAGGCACTTGGAGCGACGCTCGCTGCTCTTAGCAACGTTCATACCAACTCACTTCCCTTCGTCGTTGGCTATCTACTATTGGCTCCAGGCATTTTTATTTCCAGCAAGCTCGAACTGGGTGGATCAGCCCAAATCGTAATTGCTGCGATCTTCATTAATGCGCTGTTCTGATATCTCGCCAAGAGTGTGCTCGCGAAAAACCGTCCCGCTTCTTAAGAATCACTAGCCGAATCAAGCCCTCGGGCCATCGCATAGATAGGGATCGACGAAAATGGCTCACTGGGTGTTGGCCTGCAAGAATTGCGGCAAAGACTTCAAGCACAGCGACATTTCCGACGAATTATTTGGACAGCATCTCGATGTTACGGGCTGGATAGATAAGCCTGCATTCCCGGATGGCGGTGAGCGACTCATGTGCCCCCATTGCAACGAGTCTTCGCTTTACCAGCGATATATGCTCCGGTTCGTTGGCGAACCCAACAGATGAATGGCAGTTCTGGAAGGAGAATGTAGCGGTGAGAGAGAACGAGCATTGCATGCGCCGCGTCTCAGTTTTCTTTTTCTGGCCCCTCTTTTCCTCTCGCGCTACACTCCCCACACAGCAAAAGGCCTATCCGAGGTAGTTGGCGAGCTCAAAAAAACTTCGCGGAGAACTTAGCGCCCTGGGCCGATATTTCTTTCGCACCGGAATGAGTGAAAACTGGATACGGCTGCCTCTTCGAATGAATCGAGAGACGGCCTTTTGCAGGCGAGGCGAACAACATGGCCACAACAACCGCACCGTCTCTTAACGATCGGCTCCGCGATCACCGCTTTTATCTGCTTATCGCCGTACTCCTTGCCGGTCTCGTGTTTGCCGGCTTCGCTCCCAGTTTTTATTTGAACGGCAGTTTCCACCATTTTCCCCTCTCCGGCCTTCACATCCTTCACGGAACCGTGTTTTCTTCCTGGATTGGTCTCCTTATCTTGCAGAGCGCTCTCATTAATGCGCGGCAGGTTCGCGTTCATCGCAAGCTCGGCTACGCCGCCATCGGCTTGGCCCTCCTGATGATCTTTCTGGGCGTAACAATAGCGATTTCCGCCGCCCGCAGGGGAGTCACTCCACCCGGTGCGCCGCCGCCCCTTGTTTTTTTTGCGATTCCGTTCTTCGACGTGATCGTCTTTTCCGCCGTGGTCGGCGCGGCGTTCTGGTATCGCAATCGTCCGGAAACCCACAAGCGGCTCATGATTGTTGCGACGCTGACGATCGTGCCGGCGGCCTCCGCCCGCATTCTCGTTAACTTGCACGCGGGTGCTCCCATCCTCGAAGCCTACGGTATCTCCGTTCTGATCTTGCTCGGTTGCATGGTCTACGATTACGCAACACGCCGCCGCGTCTATCCGGCTTATCTCTGGGGCGGCCTCTTTTTTGTTATTTCCGTCCCACTCCGTCTCTACATTTCCGGAACGAGTGGTTGGCTCTCTTTTGCCCACTGGATTACGCGCACTTGATCGATATCGGCCGGCAAGTCGATAAGTCCCTTTGTCTTCAAATCGTTAGGTCGCTTCGGCTGTAAGTACGTTTCGATCCAGATCGTTACAGCGATATATGGAGTGATTTTCGGCGACCTCCAGAATTGGACAAGACAAACGAGGAACAGGGCGCATAGTGCCAGGGTCTCCGTGCGCCAAAATAGCGCCGCCGGAGCGGTGGCGAAATCAGGGCCGTGGCGGGGGCAGGTCGGCGGGGTCCCGAATGTGCAAAATATTTGCGAACCAATTTCGGACTTTAAGCGTATAACAGGTTAGATTTGCCGGTCTGTGTTGCTGACCATATCGATTTCTGAACGTCTGATTCTAGTGGCGAGCCCTGAGGGGTTGGATTCGCAAGGTTAAGGAGAGGGTCTAATGGCATCGAGCGACGGTTTGATCATCATGGAAGGCGTCAAGAAGGTCTTCCTGACCGATGAGGTGGAAACACACGCGCTCTCCGAGATTCATCTCGAGATCAAGCGCGGAGAATATGTTGCGATTAACGGTCCCTCCGGCTGCGGCAAGTCAACGCTGCTCTCGATTCTCGGCCTGCTCGATTCGCCGAGCGACGGCTCCTACATTTTGAACAGCAAGCCCGTCTCGAAGCTGACGCTCTCCGAGCGCACGCGGATCCGCAATCGCGAGATCGGCTTCATCTTCCAGGCGTTCAATTTGATCGGCGACCTCAACGTTTATGAAAACGTCGAGCTGCCGCTCACCTATCGCGGCATGGGTTCTTCGGAGCGCAAGCAGCGCGTACAGAACGCTCTCGAAAAGGTCGGCATGGCGCACCGCATCAAGCACTATCCTTCACAGCTTTCCGGCGGTCAGCAGCAGCGCGTCGCGGTCGCCCGCGCACTTGTCGGCGATCCTTCGATCCTGCTGGCAGACGAGCCCACGGGCAACCTGGACTCGAAAAACGGCGAAGCGGTGATGGAGCTGATGTCCGAACTGCACCGCGCCGGCTCGACGATCTGCATGGTTACGCACGACCAGCGCTACGCGGCGTTCGCGGATCGCAGCATTCACCTGTTTGACGGGCGCATCGTCGAAGAAAACTTCGAGGAATCGAGCGCGTCCGCGGGCCAGCACTAAACTTATTGAGTCTCGGAGCTCAACATGAAGGGCTCCGTACTCCGATTTCCGCAGCGGCCGGAGACAAAATCTCCGGCCGTTGCTTTTTTGTATCCGGCAACACTTCAATCCTCATAGTCCCGGGGCGTACGATTGCTGCTTGATGTGGCTTCATCACATGAAACCTGCCGGTGATAGCGTTCGTCTTTCTTCCCAGCCCGAGTGAGCTCGCGATTGATTTGAGCGTTCCGTCCATTTCCCTCCGCGGAGGTGTCATGATGCAGAAGATTTTCGTGCATAAGAATTTCGTGCGGCTGGCATGCGCTGCGTTCGTCTGCCTTTTCGCGCAGATCGCGAATGCGCAGCAGAGCTACATGAAGCCGCCGAAACAAGTTGAAGACGTGTTGAACGCTCCCTCGACGCCGAATACGAGCGTGAGTCCTTCCGCGGATTACGTCATTCTTTACCGCTCGGTCCCGTATCCGAGCATCGCGGACATGGCGCAGCCGATGTTGCGTCTGGCCGGGCTGCGCATCAATCCAAAGACCCACGCGCCGCACAATCCTCCGCACTTCACGGATTTCGTGCTGAAGCATTTGCCCGATGGTGGCGAAAAAAAGATCGCACTGCCCGCCGCGGGTCACTTTGGAGCGCCGGGTTGGGCTCCTGATGGGAAACACTTCATCGTAAGCGAGACGACTTTGAATTCCACGAAGTTGTGGGTTGGCGACACCACCGGCGCGGCGCACGAAATCACCGGCGTTGAACTAAACGCGATTCTTGGCGGAGGTGGCGGTGGAGGCGGGCGCGGCGGAGGCGGCTTCGGCGGACCGTGCTCGTGGATGGGGAATAGCCACACGCTTCTTTGCCGAACGGCCTTGAGTGCCGCCGCGCAAGGCAAGCCGCCGGCGGAAAGCATGGTTCCTGAGGGGCCGCACATCGAAGAAAGCGTAGGCCGCGCGACTGCCGTCGCTACGTTTGAAGACCTGCTGCAGAGCAATTTCCAGGAAGATCAGTTCGATTACTACGGGAAGTCGCAGCTCGCCATGATCGATCTTGCGACGGATAAATCGACTCCGATCGGCAAGCCTGGGCTCTTCGCCACCGCGAGCCCCGCGCCGGACGGCGAGCACATCCTGGTTGCGCGGCTGCACCGGCAGGACGGGCACTATTCATTCCTGCTGCCTGACAGCGATTTCGCGCGCACCGTTGAGGTTTGGGATCGCGGCGGCAAGGTTGTTTACAAGGTGGCGGAGCTCCCGCTCGAAGATTCCGTTCCGCAAGGAGGGGTCCCCGCTGGCCCGCGAGGGTTCACGTGGCGGCCTACTGAGCCGGCTACGCTCGCGTGGGTGGAAGCGCTGGATGGAGGCAATACTCGCAAGCGCGGCGTAAATCCGCGCGACAAATTGATGTGGATTTCCGCACCTTTTACGGCAGCGCCCGCGCAATTCGCGCAGACCGAAGATCGATTTGCGGGGATTCAATGGGCGGAAAACGGTAGGTGGGCGATCGTGCGCGATTCCAGCCGCGCGACGCACAACACGCGTGCATTTCAGATTGATCTGACCAACACGAGCGCGCAGCCGCGGCTGGTGTGGAATATCGATACGGACGAACGCTACAACGCGCCAGGGATGCCGATGCAGCGCGAGCTTGCGAACGGACATCCGGCGATCCGGCAAAACGGAGATTACATATTTCTCGAAGGACCGGGAGCGTCTCCCGATGGCGATCGCCCGTTTATCGATAAATTCAATATCGCCACCGGGAAAAGCGAGCGGATTTTCGAGTGCCCGGAGAAGACCTATGAATCCGCGGCGGCACTGCTGAAGCCTGACGGATCGCAAATATTGACTCGCCGCGAAACACCGGACGATCCGCCGAACTATTTCATTCACGCGGCCGGGTCGACAGAAGCGAAGCGCTTCACGAATTTCCTGGACCCGGCGCCGCAGCTTCGAGGAATTAAAAAGGAGCTGGTGAAATACAAGCGCAACGACGGAGTAGACCTCTCGATGGAGGTCTATTTGCCGCCGGATTACAAGCCGGGGACCCGGTATCCCGCAGTCTTTTGGGCTTATCCGCGCGAAGTGGCAAACGCGGCTGCGGCCGGCGAAGTGACCGGTTCGCCGTATCGATTTACGGTGATTCGCGGCTACTCCGAGCTTTTCTTTTTGCTCGATGGTTACGTCGTGCTGGATGACGTGTCTGCGATGCCGGTGATCGGCGATCCGGAAACAGTAAACAATACGTACGTGGAGCAAATCGTCGCCGACGCGAGGGCTGCCGTGGACAAGGCCGCGGACATGGGCGTGGTCGATCCGGCCCGCGTCGGAGTGGGCGGGCACAGCTACGGTGCGTTTATGACTGCGAATCTGCTGGCGCATTCGGACGTGTTTCGCGCGGGGATTGCGGAGAGCGGCGCATACAACCGCACCCTCACGCCGTTTGGATTTCAGAACGAGCAGCGTTCGCTGTGGGATGCGGAGGACGTTTATCTAAAAATGTCGCCATTCCTTTTTGCCAATAAGATCAAAGCGCCGATCCTGCTGATTCACGGAGAAGCGGACAACAACTCCGGCACGTTCCCGATCCAGAGCGAGCGGATGTACCGCGCGATCAAGGGAAATGGCGGCACGGTTCGGTACGTCACGCTTCCGCTCGAAGCGCACGGCTATGCCGCGCGCGAAACCACCGAGCACGTGCTGTGGGAAAAGCTGCATTGGTTCGATAAATACGTGAAAAATGCAGGGGCTGCCGGAACGACTACAACGGCTTCGCCTGCGGGCAACCAGTAAGCCGATCGAACTTGTAAGGTCGAAGGCTCCGGACAACGTCTCGTCCGGAGCCTTTCGATTGCTGCGCGAATGAACTTCACTTCCGCGTGGCTGGCGCACGTCTCCGCGATAGAATCTTCCCGATGTCACGTAAGGCGATTCGAATTTTTGCCGCGATGTGTTTTGCGGCGCTGCATCTTTGCAGTGCAGCCGCGTCGCGCGCACAGCTACAGAGTTTGCCGGAGCAAAATCCGCGCGCTCGCGGCCGCGCTGCGGAAATCGTGTTGCCACGGCGGCTGGAAAGCGGCAAACCGGCGACGCTGGCTGTGCTCGACGACCAAGGACAGCTCGCGCCGGGCGTCACAGTAGAGCTTTCGACGGACCGGCGTGTCACCACGGATGCGACCGGCCGAGCACGATTCGTCGTCACATCCGCCCCGGGCTCCTTGACGGCGACCGTCGTGGGCTCGACCGTTCGCGCCTGGGCGAAGATCCTTTCGCCCGCGAATGTGGGAGCCTCAAGCGTGATGATCAAGCAGTGCCCGAGCGTCATTCTGCCCACCGAGCATTTCGGCGTGAGTGGATTCAATTTTCGCCCCGACGCGGACGAGAATCGCGTGAAGCTCGGCGCGCAACCCGCTCTCGTGCTTGCTGCTTCTCCGCTCGCGCTAGAAATTCTGCCTTCCCCGCAGACGGCGCTGGGCCGCGCGAACTTGCAGGTCGAAACCGGCGCGGGGAACGCCGCAACGGAGGTTGATGTCGTGCGGCTGCGCATCGAGAACGAATCCAATGCAGCTACGCCGAGTAAGCCAGGCGAAAAGCTCCGCCTCGCCGTTCGCGTCGAGGGCTCAAGCAGCCCGCTGACGATCGCGGTGTGGAATCAATCTCCCGAAGTCATCGAAATCGAGAAAGGCAATCTGCAACGCGTGACCACGCGCGGAGGCAAGCCAAATCAGGCGGAACTTTCGGTTCGCACGTTGCACGGCGGAAAATTTTCAATCAGCGCGCGCCCGGCACCCGCGACGGCGGCCCCTACCGATCTCGAACTAATTCGCCGTGAACTCGAAGCGGCGCGCGGGCTCGCAACCGGCGATTGGGCCGCTCGCGTAGACGCGGCGATCGAGCGGCTCGGCCAGAATGAGCCCGCCATCGCCAGCGTTCAGGGCGATCTCGAGCGCGTTTTACTCGAAAACCCTCCGGCGCCGATGGGTCGCCACGTGGAAACAGCGTGGCTGGCCTTTCTGCGTTGATTTCCGCCCGTGTGCTAAGATTTTCGCTCCCAGCCAGGGTGTCCTCGCGAGGCCGTCATGATTCAAACTGCGTCTTCCGGCTTGTTACTTCCGGCGATCGTGCTTTTCGCGATCGTTGGCGTCGTTGCGTGGATTGTTGGCCGTTCGCGCGGTCGAGAACAGTCCGATTCGCGCATTCGCGAGCTGGAAGCTTCTGCGAGCGGGCGCGATTCGGTGGAGGCGGAGCTGCGGCGCCATTCGGCCGATTTGAGGATTGAGCGCGATTCGTTGCTCGATAAGCTGACGCTCGAGCAACAGCGGCGCGCCATCGCGGAGACTTCCGCGCAGAAGGCGCGCGAAAACCTCGAAGAGCAGAAGAAGTTGCTGGAACAGGCGCGGGGCCAATTGACCGAGGCGTTTCAGGCTGCGGCATCGGAGGCGCTAGGCAAAAGTTCGCAGCAGTTTTTGGAACTGGCGAACGCGAAGTTCGAAGCACTGCGCGGCGATTCCGCGGGCGATCTCGAGCTGCGAAAAATCGCCATCGAAGGTTTGATCGCGCCGCTGGAAACTTCGCTGGCGCAACTGAATGAAAAAATCTCGCATGTGGAGTCCGCGCGCCAGGAGGCCTACGGCGAATTGCGCGGGCAGCTGAAAATTCTGGCGCAGACGAACCAGGAGCTGCGCGACGAGACCGGGACGCTGGTGCACACGCTGAAGCAACCGCAGGTGAAGGGCCGCTGGGGTGAGCTGACGCTCCGCCGCGCGGTGGAGCTCGCAGGGATGGTGCAGCACTGCGATTTCGTCGAGCAGGTCTCCGTGGAGACCGACGGCGGAAGGTTGCGGCCTGATTTGATCGTGCGGCTTCCCGGCGGGAAAAATGTGGTGGTGGATGCGAAGGTTCCGCTGCACGGGCTGATGGCCGCGGCAGCAGCGGAAACAGAAGCGGAGCGGGAGACGGCGCTCAACGAGCACGCGCGGCTCGTGCGCGCGCACGTGCAGCAGCTCTCGGCGCGGGAATACTGGAAACAATTCGAGCCCTCGCCGGAGTTCGTGGTGCTCTTTGTGCCGGGCGAATCCTTTTTCAGCGCGGCGTTGGAGCGCAGCCCCACGCTGATCGAAGACGCAATGGAAAAGCGCGTGGTGCTCAGCAGCCCTACAACGCTCATCGCCCTGCTACGCGCGGTCGCGTACGGCTGGAGGCAGGAAGCGCTGGCTGAGAATGCGGCGGAAATCAGCGCGCTTGGCGCCAAATTGCACGAGCAACTCGCGACATTCGCGGATCACCTGGGCGATGCCGGACGCGGCCTGACTAAAGCCGCCGAGGCGTACTCAAGAGCCGTACGCTCGTTTAACGCGCGGTTGATGCCAACCGCAACGAAGTTTCGCGAACTCGGAGTCGCGACATCGAAGGAAATCGAGCTACTCGATCCGGTGGAAGCGCTGCCGGAACCAATTGCGCCGGCAGCGGCAGCCAACACGCCACCGATCGCGATCGGCACGGCCCCGGGCGCGGAATAGTTTCGAGCGCTCCGGATTTGCTCGCAATCTAGTCGATCCTTAGAAATTTATCTTCGCTGCAAATTGAAATTGCCGCGCGTCAAACGCCGCGGTCGGCTGCCCTGCTGGGCAATTTCCTCCCAGCGGATCGCATAGCACGTTGACGTCAGAGGTGTTGTTGCGGTTCAGCAAATTGAACATGTCCGCGATCAGCTCGAGATTGGCGCGATCGCCGAGAGCGATTTTGCGCGAGAGCCTCATATCCCAAGTGAAATATTTGGGGCTGACAAATACGTTCCGTCCGAGATTGCCGATGCAGCCGAGCGGCGGCACGAGTCCCGCGACCGACGAAGTTGCGCAAACCGTCGGCAGCGAAAACGCAACGCCCTTGATAAATGGTGACGACACAGAACCTGCAGTGCCCGCAGGCACGATGGACGGCCGGTCGGTGAACGGGCTGAAGTCCATGTTGAAATCGGTTCCGGTCAGCACGTTGAACGGTCTGCCGGATGCGACTTCGATGATCGGCGAAACTGTGAAGTCCGCGAGGACCTTGTGCATCAAGCCCGAATCCTTCCAGCTGTAAGGGCTGTCGAAGACTCCGCTCGTCACCCAGCGATGACGCTGGTCGAAAGTGGAATTCCCGCGATCGAGTTGCGGATTGTTGTTGTCCTGCGGCACCAGCAACGATTGCAAATCTGTGGAATCGTCGATGGCGTGCGAGTAGGTGTAATTGGAGAGAAACTCAAAACGCCGCGTGAAGCGCTTCGAAAATGTAAGCGTCACGCCGTGATAGACCGAGCTGCCCGTCGATTCCTGCGTCTGCAAATCGCTGAAGGGAACCGGCACGCCTGCTTTGCCAACTGGAAATCCCGCAAGCGCCGCGAGCTGCTGCAGCGTCCCAAAAGGCAATCCCAGCGAGCCGAACGACGGATTTGGTCCCGACGGGCGGAAATAGTTGAAGATTGCCGGCGTTCCGATAAATCCGACGCTGGCTCCTCCGCAATTCTGTCCCGTGAATCCTGATCCGAGTGCGCCCGGCGCGACCAAAGCGAGCGAGCCTCCGCCCGCGACATTTATGAACTGCGTTCCCGCGGGAAACGCCGCAACGACGGGCGCGGGGCACGATGCAGCCGATCCTCCCACAGGCAGCGCGATCGTGCGCGGATCACTCGGCGCCAATCCAACCGCCGCCGCGCGCGTGAAATTTTGAATGAGCAGAGGATCGTTTGTGACGTTGGTGTCGCGCGGACGGTTCAGATGCGATGCGTGAATGTATGTGTACGCGACGCCGATCTTGTACCCGTTTCCAATTTCATGTTCAATCGAAAGCCCGCCTTGCTGAGCGACGCCGAATTGAAAATTCGAGGAGACCGGAAACGTGAACGGCAGAACCGTCAGCGGCAAGCCGGTAGCGGCACTCAAGAAATTCTGATTCGTAAAGAATGAGTTTGGGAAAAAGGGATCGAAGCGCTGCTGGTTTCCATTCGCTTGATATCCCAGATTGAATGCGGGGGACGCGTTCAGCACTCCTTGAAAGAGCGTCGAAGCGTTCAGCACGTTCACGGCGTTGAGCGGAGTCAGCGCGGCGCTGCTCGGCGCGCCGGGGCCAAAGGTAAGCTGCACGGATTGCGCGCCGTCGGCCGTCGCCGCGAGGAACGCCACCGCGAGCAGCGGATGATCGTAGAAAAGCCCGTACCCTGCGCGTACTACGGTCTTGCCGTCGCCCCACGGATCCCAGGCGAATGCAGCGCGCGGGCTCACGTTGTTGTAATCGCGCGGGATTCCTTCCACCACTCCGAGCGATTGCTCGGCGGCCGCGTTGATCGCTGTCTTCGGCGTGAAAAGCGGGCTCAACTCAACGTCATAACGCACGCCGTAATTCAACGTGAGCCGGGGAGTCAGCTTCCAGCTGTCTTGCGCATACGCGCCGAATTCTGGATTGTCGAACGTTCGTCCGGAATTTCCCACGCCCTGAAGGAATGATCCGGGAATTCCCAAGCCGTACGCCTGCACAGCTGAAAGCGCTGTAGGCAACCCGGTATTCGCCGCGCTCAAAGCGCTGAAGCGGTAAATTCCGCCGAAGTCGAGCTCGAAAATCTGGTTTGTGTTGGAGCGCACCTGAATCAGGTTCGTGTCGAACCCAAATTTGAATGTGTGCCGCCCTTTGATCCAGGAAAGATTGTCCGTGAATTCGGTGCGGCGCTCGATGCGGTCAACTGTTGAAAAGGGCTCGCGGCCCAGTGAGGCGAAGCCGAGAATATCTACCGCTACGTTCGCACCACCCGCGCCTTGTGAGAAGCCATAATGCAATCCGCGGCGCGCGTATTGAAACCGGAATTCGTTAAAAAGGGATGAAGAGATCGCGGTGGAATGCTGCGCGACGACCGCCACATCGCGGCTGATCTGGTTCGAAGTTCTCGAGAACGCGTTCGTGCCCGACACCTGGTTCTGCCCGTTCACCTGAATTCCGGTGACCGTGGAAGGAGATACGCTCACGCGCAAAAATGTGGTGTTTGCCGAATTCCAGATGTGATCGAGCCGCAACGACCACAGGCTCGTGCCCTCCGTCGCGGGATAATTTCCGCGCAAGGAACCCAGTCCAACAAATGAGGGTGCCGGCAGCGGAGCAAGCAATCCGGGAAAGGCCGGCGGAAAGAATTTCGATCCGAATGCCGCCGGGACGCCGAGCGTGGTCGATATCGGCACCACGCTGCCGTTCACGTTTTTGTTCATGTCGGCGTTCACCGCGACGTCTGAACTCGCGCCCGTGATCAACGCCGCCTGTTGCAGGCCGGTGATCTGCGCCTGGATAGCAGGATTTCCGCTCGCGCACGCTGCGCCGTTGCCGGTCAACGCGTTGAGGCTGTTTCGATAAAAAGTGAATTGGTCGCTCGAGAGCGAAATGGGGAAGGGCAAGCATGGGATCGCGCCGGTGGAAAGGCCGAAGTTGTTCTGTCCGATGCTGTTGAAGCCCGTCTCATGACGCCGCGTGATCTCGTATGAAAAAAAGTAGAACGTTTTGTCCTTTTGGATCGGGCCGCCGATCGTCACGCCGGCCTGCGCGCGTGTATACGCTTGCTTGACGGGATCGAGCGCGCCCGTGGCGGGATCCACTTGGAATGAAAATGGATTTCGCGCCTGAATATTCTTATTGCGCAGGAATCCGAAAATATTTCCGTGCATTTCATTCGAGCCGCTCTTGGTGACGATATTCACCACGCCGCCGATCGCGCGGCCAAATTCCGGCATGTAATTGCTTTCGAGGATCTGGAATTCCTGCACGGCCTCCTGCGAGACCGTCGCGCGAATTCCGTTCACCGAGTTATCCACGGCATCGGCGCCGTCCACCGACACTTCGTTGGACCGCGCGCGCTGCCCGTTGAAATTAAGCCCGCTTGTCGGCGCTGCGCCGATCGTCGGCGAGCTGTCGCGATGCACTTCGGAATTCGTCAGCGTGAAATTAATGTAGTTGCGGCCGTTGATCGGCAGATTGTTGATCTGTTGCTGATCGACGGTGCTTGCCGAAGCAGTTCGCGCAGTCTCGATCACTTCGGTCTCGGCGGTGACGTTCACCGTCTGCGCGCCGGATTCGAGTTGCAAGTGCGGATCGTAGGAAGCGTCCTGGCCAATCGTCAGCACCACGTCGGAGTTCACCAGCTTCGCGAGGCCGGTACCGCCTGTTGTGGTCAACTCATAGTGTCCCGGCGGCAACCCAACGAACTGGTAATAGCCGCTATCGTCTGCTTTCGTATCGCGCGTGGCCCCATTCGCGACATTCTTCATGGAAACGCTCGCGCCCGCGACAGCGCGTCCCTGCGGATCGAGCACGTGGCCGGAAAGTTGCGCCGTCGTGATTTGGGCGTTCGCTGCCCAGGGCAGAACACACATCAACGCTACCGCGAGCGTGCAAATTCCGAGACGAATCGAACGCCGCATCGACGCCTCCGCTGCCGGTTTCACCGGCGAATTCAATTTTTCGAAATGAACTCGAACGCGGCTTTCCCGCACACCCCGAACCCGCGTTCAGTGCTCCCTGATTACTCCCGAAATGGAGGGAATTCAACTGATATTCGCGCGCACGCGGACTTCAAAGCACGGGTTACCGTTGAAGATTCCGCACCATGCGGCGCAGGCGCTCGCGATCCTTCGGAGCCATGTGCAAAAATTCGACGCCGCTTCCCTCCGGCGATACCGTTCGCACCACTGCGGTGGAATGAATCTGTCGAAGTCCGGCGCGTATGCTGACGCGAATTTGTTCCCCGGCGGCCAATCCGCGGCTCGATTGCAGCAGCGCTCCGCCCATGCTGATCGTGCGTACTCCGGCTTTTGCGGCCAGCGGCCCGTCAATCCGCGCGGCCAGTGGACGCGGCAGTTCAATTCGCGTGTAGCGGCGCGGCCTGCCATATAGAATTTCCGATTGCGAGCGAGCTTCTTCGCTTGCCCGCAATCGCGAAGAAGACGGCTGATTTTCGAGCAATGCAAGCGCCTCCTGCGCGGCAGCGCGAAGGCCTGCGGGTTCGCTATGGACGAGTCCTTGATGCTGTCGCACGAGCTTGCGCAAGAGATCGGCGGCTTCGGTAGCCCGCAGGCGCCCCAGCGCTTCGACTGCCTTGATTCGGATGAACACATCGCGCAGAGATTCCAGGTCACCCGCTGCGATCTTCATGAGCAGGGGAATCGCCGATTCTTCATTCGTCAGCCCGATTTCGTCGAGCATCATCGGCGCGACCATCTCGTGCGCCTCCGGCAAAACCTTCGTGAATACCGCTGCGACTCCGGCGAGCCTCGCTCCGCCGGGACGCCGGCTCAATTCGCCCACTGCGAGATCTTGCAAGCTCCAATCCCATGCTGAAAGCACGCGCGGCAACGCCTTCAATAATCGTTGCGGATCGGCCGTTCCCAGCAGCTTGATCGCGGTGGCCGCGCGCTGGCTACGCGGTTCGGAGAGATTTTCCGCGAGCGTTCCCAGCATCGGTTCGCCGCAGGCTTCGACGAGGTGCACCATCGCCGCGAAGCGGTTCATACCGCCTTGGCTGTTCAGAACTCCCGCCAGGTGATCGACAAGCCTTTGCGGTTCGCGGCGAAGCACCCGGCCCAGTGCGTCAAGCGATCGCGTGTTCAGTGCCGCTTCGACGAGCGCGCTCCAGCTTTTTTCGTCCAGCATTTTCGCCGCGAGCGGGGCGATGTGCGAATTCTCAGGGTCTCGAGCTCCTGCTTCGAGAGCGCCAAGCATTTGTTCATACTCGCCGAAATCCTGACGCTCGATTGCTGCCTGCGCGAGCGCTTGCACCAGCTCTGCCAAAGCTGCGGCGATTCCGGGAGAGGTTTCTCCGACCAGCGCGCGAACAGCCATGCGATCTATTTCCGCAGGTGAATCGCGCCACCAGAGCATGTTGATCAGCGGGGCCACGCAGAGCAAACCCGCCGTCACGGTCCGTCGCGGCCGGGGCTCTTCGCCGCCCAACGCGTTCGCATATGCCAGCAGCAGGAGCCGAGCCTCGCGCACCGGCAACCCGGTCGGCGCGGCACGATCGCCCGCAAGCCGCTCGAGGTAGCTGCGCAGGGCCAGGGGAGGCACGCACCACGCATCCGCACCATGCAGCACTTCTGATTTCTCGCGAGCAGGCAGCTCTTCCCAGAATTGTTCGTGCAGCGATTCGGTATATCGTTCGATCGCTGCGTCGATCTTTTGCGCGTCCGCTTCGACTCCAGTTTGTTCGATATTCGGCAGCAGGGCGCGCGCCGCTCGGACAATCGTCGGCGAAAACGATTGCGGTTGTCTGCCCGAGGATTGCGCCGCAGCGGGAGTTGCCTGCAGCATCGCGCCTGCGAGCGCTGTGAACAGCGCCCGAACTTCCGTTACCGCCAGCCGCCCGGCGAGAAAAAGGCCGATGACCGTTTCCGTCAGCAAAGCCTCCGCGAGTCTTGCGAGATAACGGTCCGCGGATTCAGATTCCCGGACAAGTTGCTTGGCCATCACGCGAAGCACGAGAGAGAGCGTTCGCGGCTCCGCATCGCTCAGTGCAAGATGAAGAGTCTCGGACGTTTGCTTCGGAACGGTCTTCTGCGCGGCGGACAGAATTGGTTCGAGCCTTGCCAGCAACCGCAGCGCTGCGGTCAGATCGTCAAGCGTCGCCGAAGCTGCGTTCGAGGGCTTTTGTGGCGGGTGCATGACCGCCCCGTGCGCGACGAGCGCCGCAACCAATGATGCCAGCGTCTCGCCGGCGCTTTGCCGCAGCGTGACGTTGGCGCGGATGGCGCTCACGCCCCGCGAACTCAATAGCCGCGCCCAGCCGGGCTTTTTCTCGCTCCGTTCGTTCAGCAATTGCGCGAGTTTCTCCAGGTCCTCCGAAGAGGTTTTCGCGCTGAATACGAGCGACTCCAGCCCGCGCTCCCGGAAAACGACGGCGATCGAATTTGCCGGCTGGCCTGATCCGAGCTGAACGGGAGCTGAGTTTCCGGAACAAACATTCAGCGTTTTTCCAGCCGCCGCGATTGCGAACGGTGCGCCGAGTTCGAGAGCCGCCCGCAGATGCGCGGCCGCGGCCTCCAGTGCGTCGGCTACAAGAGGATGACTTGGCTCGTAAATTCGCGAAACCACCAGCAGCGATTGCAGCGATCGCACGAAGCGCGATCCCGCAGCCTGCACGGCGGGTGTCGGCTCTTCCGCAGCTTTTTGGAGTGCTGTGTCGGCGCGCGCTGTGGCCGGCATGTTCGAGCCGCTCTCAGAGCGATTGGCGGACTTGCCTGCCTCAGGGGTGGTTGCCATGAGCGATTGGCTGGCTCGCCGAGCGCCGCGGCCTTTCGCCTCGGGAGGCGAAAGGAAGCCGAGGCGATCGCTGAGTGGCGCGCCGCTTTGCCTTCTCATTGGATTCAATTTAAGAGGCTAAATCACGGAGAAGACGCTGCAATTAGACTTCTGTGTCGAAACGCTATACAGCGGACGCCGCGGAATCTCGCTAATCGATGAGTTGTTAGTGCTGCCGTCCGGTGAGTTGAATCAAATCGCCCTGCGAAGGCGGCGCGGCCTGGGGACGTAGATTCTGTTCGCCGCGCCAATTATCGATGACGGCGATCTGCTGCACGCACGAGACGGTGCACCGTGGCGCGCACGGCTTTCTCGTGTAGTACTCGCGCCGTACGTCTTCGCGCGTGTAGGTCTCGAGCGGTACGCCGGGTCTGCCGCGCTGCTGCGAGCACCAGTGCACCAAGCCGTCTTCGCAGATGTAGAGGTAACGCGAACCCGAGCGGCAGCGCCACTCATTGGGTTTGCCTCGCGCGATATTGTGCTGAAAATCGTTGAAGCGCGAAAAGGAGCGCTTCCCCAGCGACATGATCTCTTCAAAAATCTCCTGGTCGCGCGCCGGCAGCGGACGCAGCTGGCCGCGTCCATCGTGAATAATTCCGACGGTGCTGGTAAAGCCCAACTCGAGCGCGCGGTGTGCAATGGCCAGGGCATCTTCCGAGTCTTTTACTCCGCTGCCCAGCACGGAATTGATGTTCACCTGAAAAATCGCGTGCTCCGACAAGAGTTTCAGTTTTTGGTCAAGGACCTTCAGACTCTTCTTCGACACTTCGTCCGGCTGGACGTTATCGATGCTGATCTGCAGATGCTCGAGGCCGGCATCGTTCAGCTTGTGAATGCGATCGGCGGTCAGAAGATAGCCGTTGGTAATCAGTCCGGCGATCATGTTTCGCCGCCGGATGTGCCGGATAAAATCCTCCAGCTCCGGATGCATCAGTGGCTCGCCGCCGCTGATGGTGATGATCGCAGTGCCCAGTTCCGCCAGATGATCCACACGTCGATTCAGTTCTTCCAGCGGAACGGGTTTCGAAACATCGTCGAATTCATTGCAATACGTGCACGCCAGATTGCAGCGCCGGATCGGAATCATATGAACGAGCAGCGGGTGCTTCGTCGATAGCAGGCCCCACGCGATCATGCGCAGCTCTCGCGCGCGCGTGCCTAAAAACCGCATGCGCCGGCGCAATTTCAGACGATTTGGGGGAGCGGTGACGGCCATTTTGCGATTTGGTTCAACATTTATTGTATCAGAGCCTTCTCGCGTGGCTGCCAACCACGCTGCGATTGACGCACACGGATTGCGGCATTAGCATGGCGCTAATTGGAGTCTGCATTGCCGATTGGCCGCACGTTCGTTCTCGCCGGATTTGCCATCGTCAGTTTGTGCGCGCCTCTTCCCGCGCAGCAAAATTCTCAATCCACAGCGACGTCTTCCGCCGCACCAACTTGGGAATCGCTCATGGCTTCGGGCAACAGGGCCTATCAGGCGCATCAGTACGTTCAAGCTCGGGAAAGTCTCGCCGCCGCGCTCGCGCAAGCCGAAAATTTCAGCGCGAACGATCCGCGCCTGGCCACAAACTTGAATAATCTTGCCGAGGTGTATCGCCAGACTGGCCGCTTCACCGATTCCGAACCGCTGTTCAAGCGGTCTCTCGAAGTTTGGACTCGCGCCCGCGGCTCCGAAGATCTCGAGCTCAGCTCCGTGCTGAATAATTTGGGCGAGCTCTATCGCCAAATGGGCCGGTACAGCGACTCGGAGCAAGCGTTTGAGCGCGCGTTGGCGATCCGGCGAAAGGCTCTTTCGCCAACGGATTCGCGCGTCGCGACGAGTCTCAATAATCTCGCGCAACTCTATCGCGTGCAGGGCCGTTACACCGAAGCGGAAGCTCTGTTCAAGGAAGCGCTCGCCGACCGGCAGAAAGCGGGGGCCAGCGACGATGTCCAATCGGCCAGCGAGATGAATAATCTCGCGGGGCTTTACCGCTTCGCGAGCCGGTATGCGGAAGCAGAAGACCTGTTCAAGCGCGCGGCGGCGATCCAGGAAAAAACACTCGGACCCGAGAATGCCGATCTTGCTGTGACGCTGAATAATCTGGCGGAGCTCTATCGCAATGAATCCCGTTACACGGATGCCGAACCGCTCTACAAGCGCTCGCTCGCCATTCGCGAAAAATTGTTTTCTCTCGACGACCAGCGCGTGAGCGTTGCGACGAATAATCTCGCACTGCTATACCGCGCGGAAGGAAAGCTGATCGATGCTGAACTCCTTTTGCAGCGCGCGATTTCCACGCGCGAGAAAATGCTCGGCGCGGACCACCCCGATCTCGCCACACCTCTGATCAATCTCGCGGATTTGTACAAAATGGAAGATAAAGATGCGGATGCGGAAAAACTCTACGCCCGCGCGCTCGCGGTTCGCGAGAAAGCGTTTGGCCCAGATAATCCCGATGTAGCGTCTGCGCTTATCAGCTTTGCGGATTTCTATCGTGGGCAACAGAAACTCACGAAAGCAGCCGAGATGTATCAGCGAGCGTACGAAATTCGGCTAAAAAGTTTTGGTTCCGAGAACCCTACCGTCGCGGCGAGCCTGATGGCGCTCGGCGAAATCTCCCACCTTCAAAAAAAGGATAACGAAGCCGAGGATTATTTTCGCAGGTCGCTGGAGATCCGGGAAAAGGTC
>DASTCZ010000147.1:0-2606 GCA_035710585.1 Candidatus Acidiferrales bacterium
TCGAGCGGTCTCGGCGTTTTGGGGCTCTCTTGGCAAGCGAGTCCCGCACTCACGGAAGTGGAAGAAGTGGTGACCGATTGGCTGCGGCAAATGGTTGGGCTTTCGGACAAATGGAATGGAGTGATTCAGGACACGGCTTCAACGAGCACGCTGATCTCGCTGCTGTGCGCGCGCGAACGCTCGACGGATTATTCCCTCACGCGCGGCGGGCTGCGCGAGGAAATTCAGCCGCTCACGGTTTACGTCGCGGCGCACAGCCACAGTTCGGTGGAAAAAGCGGCGCTGCTTGCAGGATTCGGCAAAACGAATGTGCGCGTGGTGCCGCACGACGCGGAATACGCGATGCGTCCGGACACGCTCGCGGAAATGATCAAGATGGACATCGCGACGGGAGCGAAGCCCTGCGCGGTTGTCGTGACGAGCGGCACAACGACGACGACGGCCTTTGATCCGATCGCGGCGATCGCGGAAATCGCAAAGCAGCACGAGATGTGGTTGCACGTCGATGCAGCGATGGCGGGCTCGGCGATGATTCTGCCGGAAATGCGAGCGCTGTGGAGCGGAGTGGAATTCGCGGATTCTGTCGTGCTCAATCCACACAAATGGCTGGGGGCTGTTTTCGATTGCTCCGTGTATTACGTGCGCGACGAAGTGCATCTGGTGCGCGTGATGAGCACGACGCCGAGTTATTTGCGCAGCGCGGTGGATGAGCAGGTGAAAAATTTGCGCGACTGGGGAATTCCGCTTGGGCGCAGATTCCGCGCGCTGCGATTATGGTGCCTGATTCGCGAGCAGGGAATCGTGAAATTGCAGGAGCGATTGCGGCGAGACATGGAGAATGCGAAGTGGTTTGCGGAGCAAGTCGCGGCGACTCCGAATTGGCGAGTACTCGCGCCGGTAAAGCTGCAAACCGTTTGCGTGCGGCACGAACCGGAAGGATTGAGCGGAGAAGCGCTGCAGCAGTACACGCTCGGATGGTGCGACCGCATCAACAAATCCGGGCGCGCGTATTTGACGCCGGCAATTTTGGACGGGCAGTGGATGGTACGAGTTTCGATCGGCGCGGAAGCGACGGAACGCGAGCACGTCGCGAAGCTGTGGATCTGGATGCGCGCGGAAGCGGAAGCAGGCGCGCGATAGAAACTCATGGATTTGCCGCCGGATCGCGGGCGGGGACGGGGATTTTTTTCTTCGCGTTGAGTTCGGCTTCGGTGTCGGCGATGTTGCGTTTCACGAAGCGATCGAAGATTGCCCAATCGCCGTATTTTTCCTTCAATTGAGCTGAAACTTTTTCGGCCATCGCGTCGCCGCTCAGTCCCTGCACCCTCGCGTCGCCGACGAACTGGCGAATGGCGACAATGTAGCCGCGGAAATCGGTGACGTCTCGCGCGGTGGCGACGTCGCCGTGGCCAGGAACGAAGATCGCGTCGGGATGCGCAGCGACGAGCGATTGCAGAGTGGAGAGCATGGGTTCGGTGCTGGCGTCGATCAGATTCGGAAGCGAGTGGCGCCAGAAAAGATCGCCGGTGAAAACCACGTTCGCGTCGGGAATGAAGATGACGGAATCGCCGCCGGTGTGGCCGAGTTCGTAACGGATGACGATGTGCTTCGTGCCGAGAAAAATATCGATGCCGCGATCGTAGACGAGATCAGGGGCATGGAGATTCGCGACGAGAGCTTTTTGGGCGTCGGTGGGCGTGGCGAAAAATTTCATGTTCTCAGTGTGAATCCAATCGCGGACATTTTTCTGCGCGAGGATGGCGGCGCCTGCTTCGGAGAGAACTGCGTTACCGGCGACGTGATCGAGGTGATAGTGCGTATTGACGGCGAATTTGATGGGGAGCTGCGTCTGCTTTTTGATCGCAGCGACGAGTTGGCGCGCGGCGGCTTCCGTCTGAAAAGTGTCCACGACGAGGACGCCGTCGTCACCGATGATGAATCCGGAATTTCCTCCGGCGCCGCTGCCGGGATTGGGGATGGCGGCGAAAACGTTGCGGCCGAGCGGCTTCACGGTGAACAGCTCGGCGGGCGGCGTTGGCGGTGCGGTTTGCGCGGCGGTAGAAGTCGCGACGAGCGCGACGAACGCCGCGCACATGACGGCGAGAGCGGAGGCGGACCCTGCGCGAAGAATCGCTGCTGCGACCGAGAAGAGCTTTGGGGCGATTTTCATGGGGCGCATTGTACCGCCTGTGCAACGTTTTTGAGCGCGAGAATTTGAGGTAAACCCTTGGATATAAAAAGGTTCGGGTAAGAGCGCGGAAAATACTCTCCTACCCCTCTTTTTTCGCATCGATTTGAAAACAAAGTGTTTACGGCGTCGAATGTCGTACAAGAGTGCGCAAGGATATGAAATTAAAAGACTTAATAAAGATTCTGCGATTTGGGCCGGGGACGGGTTAACTTGCGGGAAGAGAGCAGCAGGAGAGGAAAAAAACAACACGGGGGATACTAGCATAGTATTTACGGAAATGCAATAGAAAAATGAGTGGCCGCCGTTGGCGAACGATATATCCAGTGAATGAGCTGGTAATGTGTCCGCAAGACGCGGGGAAAACCGATTTTTAGCCTGCCCTCATATAAGTTCTTACATACAATAGTTTAATTGT
>DASTCZ010000148.1:0-3484 GCA_035710585.1 Candidatus Acidiferrales bacterium
CGGTCGTGGCGCAGGCGGTGGACGTGGAGGTCCTTCAACCGGGCTCGAATTTCGCGATCGCGAAGCGTCCATCGAATTTGGCTCCGCAGGTTTCATGTGGAAGTGCACGCTCACGGACTACATTTGCACAAAGGGCGCCGCTGTCCCGCAGGGTTTCGGCGGACGTGGCGGCCGAGGTCCCGAGGACGAAACGCTTTCTCCTGAAGATGAGCTTCTGACCAGCCCGCCCATGGCAGATCCCGATGTGGAAGATGGCGTCGAGCAGGCGAGCCCGCAGCAAGGGCAGGGCGCCGGCCGCGGCGCGGGTGCTCAGGCTGCAGCGCAGGAAACTTTCAAGGCGTCGCCGGACGGTGCGATGGAAGCGTTCATCGAAAATTTCAACGTCTTCATCCGCAAGAAGGGCTCGACGGACGGAACGCCCCTCAGCTTCGACGGCTCCGAAGGGAATTACTACACGCTGCGCTCCATTGCCTGGTCGCCGGATTCGAAGAAGCTGGTCGCGTATCGCACGCGTCCGGGATATCAGCGCGAGGTGTATTACGTAGAGTCCTCGCCCACGGATCAGCTACAGCCGAAACATTCGACGCTCGTCTATGCCAAGCCCGGCGACACGCTTGACGTCGCCATGCCGGTGCTCTTCGAAATCGACTCGAAAAAAGAAATCCCCGTTGACGACGCCCTTTTCCGCAACGCCTACGACATCACGCCGCCCGTTTGGTGGAAAGACGGCCGCGCGTTCACTTTTGAATTCAATCAACGCGGCCATCAGGTGTATCGCGTGATTGAAGTAGAGGGCGTCACCGGAAAAGCGCGCGCGCTTGTCACCGAGGAAAGCAAAACTTTTATCGACTACCGCTCCCTGTCCGAAGGCCGCACCGACACCGGAAAGAAATTCCGCCACGACGTCGCCGACGGAAAGGAAATTATCTGGGGCTCCGAGCGCGACGGCTGGGAGCATCTGTATCTCTACGATGGCGCAACCGGCGCGGTGAAAAACCAAATCACAAAAGGAAATTGGGTCGTTCACTACGTTGATTACGTCGATGACGACAAGCGCCAGATCTGGTTCCGCGCCAGCGGAATGAATCCGCAGCAGGACCCATATTTCATGCACTACTACCGCGTCAATTTTGACGGCAGCGGCCTCGTCGCATTCACGGAAGCCGACGGCGATCACACCGTGCGTTTTTCCGCGGACCGGAAGTATTACGTGGACACGTGGTCGCGCGTCGATCAACCTACGGTTTCACAACTTCGCCGCACTGAAGACTGCAAAGTACTTCTGGATCTCGAGCATGGCGATGATTCCGCGCTCGTTGCCGCCGGATGGAAGGCGCCGGAAGTATTCGTCGCCAAAGGCCGCGACGGCAAGACGGACATCTGGGGCGTCATCTTCAAGCCCATCAATTTCGATCCGTCAAAAAAATATCCGGTGATCGAAAATATCTACGCCGGCCCGCAGGGCTCCTTCGTCCCGAAAACTTTCAGCGGTACCGGGCAGGCGCTCGCCGAACTGGGCTTCATCGTCGTGCAGATCGACGGCATGGGCACCAACAATCGTTCGCGCGCATTCCACGATGTCGCGTTTGAGAATCTCGGCGACGCCGGGTTTCCCGACCGCATTCTTTGGCACAAGGCCGCCGCCGCGAAATACCCGTGGTACGACATCACGCGCGTCGGCGTTTATGGCACATCAGCCGGAGGACAGAACGCCCTCGGCGCTCTGCTCTTCCATCCCGAATTCTACAAAGTCGCTGTCTCCAATAGCGGCTGCCACGATAACCGTATGGACAAGATTTGGTGGAACGAGCAGTGGATGGGCTGGCCCCTCGGCCCGCAATACTCAGCTTCATCCAACGTGGATAATGCCTATCGCCTGCAGGGCAAGCTGCTGCTGGTGATGGGCGAACTCGACAACAACGTCGATCCTTCTTCCACGTTGCAAGTGATCAATCAGCTCATCAAGCACAATAAGAAATTCGATTTCCTCTTCGTCCCTGGCGGAGGCCACGGTGCCGGTGGGCTCTACGGCCAGCATCTGCTACAGGATTTCTTCGTTCACAATTTGCTCGACGTCGAGCCGCCCGATTGGTCGAAGTTCGGTGCTGCACCCCAAGCAAGTCCGACGACGGGAGGGAATTAGAACTTTGGACTCCTAGCGATCCAACTGCTCGGCGGAACGGGGAGCATCTGGGCGTCTTTCTCCCAGGGCGCTCCCCTGCACCTACGATCCCAGATTGGCGCCGGAACTTCCCAGGCTCCGGCGCGTTTTTGTTTTCTGAAGCATATGTAATCCGCTTGAATGCCTCGGCTTACGCCTGCGCGCCTTTCTTTAGAAAACTTTAGAGTTCCATCAGGACACTCCGAATCGGTTTGCGTATCCTCCGCGGCAATAAGGCCCGCCGCAGGCTTGCGCGGCGAAGCCCCCGTCGGAGGAGTCGATGAATCGTGCAACGTCGCATACGAATTCCGAAAGTGCCCGCGAACATGCCTTCGCTCTTAAGGCGCATGCGTCATTCGGGAGCGATTGGGCCATTGCTCTCAAATTCAGCTTCAGTGCACTACTCATATGCGTGCCGTTTGCCGCGGCAATCCTCGCGCAGGCTCCTCCCGTGCTGAACCAGCCGTATCACTGCGCAAATGGCCACACGTTCACGATCGTCAAGTGTGTCCCATACCGCGCCGATCAGTGGTGCAACTGGCACGAGAATGACGAGCGCGGCCAGGAAGTGATGAACGTAAACAGCACGTGGACTTCGATGGGCGGCCGGCTCGCAGGCTGCACGGTAGCCAACCCCGCCAAACCCTCTACGCTGTCCGGCGGCGGCTCGGCCGCTCCTTCGGGGCCACTCAATCCCGCTTACTTGAAGCCGTTTCCGACTTCGACTCAGCTCCTCGCCCAACTTAAGGGCTCCAGCGCCCAAGACACAACCAATCTCCAACTCGGGGCGCTTCGCGAATTTCAGCAAATCATCTCTGACCTCGCCGGCGCACGCGCCGACAAGGGACAATTCACCGCCGACGAGCAGCGCCTGCTCAATGATTACTCCGGGACCTACAACAAGATCGCGGCACCGCTGAACTATCCACTTGATGGTTACTTCGGCCGTCCTCAGCTTGCGCAAAAACTGGCGGACACGTTTGGCATGGACCCAGTGTTCCAGCAATGGTTTGCCATCAATAAGGAAGCCGCCGCCTATAACGCGAAGGCGAGTCCGTCTGGCGCTGGCAGCGCTGGCAATTCAGGCGCGAGTGGATCTGGCGCGGCCGGTCCAGTCACCACTCCCGTCGCTCCGACCAACGACCCGGGCAAGCTCGCTACCGCTCGGTGCCTCGAACTCGGCGGCGGCGCGCTCGAGTGCCTGGGCAACGGAATCTCGAAGAGCATTTTCGGCCCGAGTACTCAGGCCGCGAATCCCGGTCTGCGCATGCTCGGGCAATTCAACAGTTCAAACAAAGTGGCCATCAATTTCGGTAACGACAG
>DASTCZ010000149.1:0-5402 GCA_035710585.1 Candidatus Acidiferrales bacterium
CGGCGGCGCGCTCGAGTGCCTGGGCAACGGAATCTCGAAGAGCATTTTCGGCCCGAGTACTCAGGCCGCGAATCCCGGTCTGCGCATGCTCGGGCAATTCAACAGTTCAAACAAAGTGGCCATCAATTTCGGTAACGACAGCGCAAACATCGCTGGCTGCGGCGTGCTTCTGCCTGTAGGAGCCGCATATCAAGTCCAGAAAGTCGGGGATCAGTTTGCCGTGAAGCTGAGTACCTCGCCACAACCGCTTCTCACGGCGTTGGGCGGCGATGGCAAACTCACCGCGCCCCCGTCCGTCACCCTCGACGGAAAAATCGTAATCGGCTACACCACCGAGACTCAATTTCTCAGAGACACGACGACAAACCAGATCGTTCCCGGAAGCCAGCACGACGTGCAAATCCCGATCCTCGGGCCGAAAACCGATCACTGCGCCATCGGTGCCATGACCGCGGGCGTCGCGACTCCTGACGATGGATTCCTCGCCTCGCTTTCCGGCGTGATGGATGCCATCGGGGCTATGGCAGGAGACGCTGACGCCGCGAAATCGGTCGCGCAGAAAACGATGGTCGCCGGGCTGCGAGTCATTGGCGCCTATCTCGGCCCGGCAGGTTTGCGGCTCGAATTCAAATCGTCTGCCGTGATCGTCGATTGCCAGCAGGCGCACGTCGCGGTGCCGTATCAGCTCTCAGCCGCCGCCGCGGGAGTCAATGTCACCGTGAAGGACGCTTCCGCTCCGCTAGCGTTGCTGCTGCAGCCCGACAACTCGCTGACTGGCTCCGGCAGCATAACGGTCAAGGGCCGCCTGCTCTCCGGATTCGATGCCAATAACAACCCTGTGTTCACGCCTGCCAGCGCGACGTGTGCGCTCGGAGCTTTCACGTTGGCCAAATGAATTTTGTTGACGGCCGCCCGCGCGGCCGATTTCTCGGGGGGACGAATGCAAGCAATCTATTCTTTTCATTCTGAGCAATCCGCAATTAACCGCAGTTTCAGTTCATGGCACGCCGCACGTCGAGGCAAGGCGCGCATCTTACGCAGGGCCGCGGCGATTTTCTTCACGATCGCGCTGGCCATCGCATTCGGCTCATCACTTGCCGCTGCAAAGCCGCCGCAAGCCCGCGCGGTGAATCCTTCCTACCTCCAGAGCTTTCCTTCCGTTGATCAAGTAATGGCGCTCAAAGGCAAAGACGCCAGCGACACCACCCTGCTGCAAATCGGCGCGTTCCGCCAACTACAAACGATGATCCAGAATCTCGCCGGCTCCCGCTACTATCGGCATCAGTTGACCCCCGACGAACAGCGCCTGATCGGCGATTATTCGGTCGCCTATGAAAAGCTGGCCCACCCGCTCAATTATCCCGACGACTATTTCGGAAGCGCCGCATTGCTGAAAGTGCTGGCCACGAATTTCAAAATGGATGCCGTCATTTCGCAGTGGCATCAAGGCGGTGTTGCAGCCGCGAAAAAGACCAACGCAAACCTGCCGCCGCAGCCCGGTGCGCCCGGTAACGGAGGCGGAAACTCTGGCGGCGGCACAGCTCCCGGCCCGCTCCGGCCGATTCCTCCCAGCAACGATCCGGCAAGAGCAGCGATCATCCGGTGCTTGGAACTCGGCGGCAGCGATCTCGGCTGCGTCGGAAAGGGAATGGGAATGGGTCTCGAGCAAATGGGCGCACCGAATCCCGAAGCACTCGTACCCACAATTCTCGGCTTACGAGTGATCGGTGTCTTCAATAATCCTTCGTCCGGTCTGCAACTCAACTTCCGCGATACGGCGGTCACCATCAATGGCTGCAAAGGCCTCGACCTCGGACCCACCGTGACCTATTCCGTGCAGCCGACCGCGGGTCAGTTCGCCATTCAAGTTAATAACGTGCCGAAAGCATTTCTCGCGGGCCTTACCAACGACGACAAAATGGCCGGCCCGGCATCGGTTTTGGTCACAGGCAAGGTGATCACGGGATACCGATTGGGAACCGAATATAAGGTGGACAGCGATGGCGTAACAATTCCTGGCACGGCGCACCAGGTGAAAACACCCATCTACAGCGACAAAACCGTCACCTGTTCGATCGGCTCGCTCGTCGCGGGCCCTCCAACGCTGCCCGACCAGGGAGTCGTCTCCAGCTTTGCAGATATGCTGACCCTCGCGGCGGGTACATTCAGCCCGATTGCGCAGCAAGCCGCTGACAAAACCATGCAGCAAAAGGGCGTCCCCGCCGGCGTGCGCATTCTGGGGAGTTACGCGAACTCAGCGGGCATGAAGTTGCAGTTCGCCGAAGGGCCGGTCGTCGTCGATTGCGCGCAAGCGCACGTTTCCGTGCCGTACGCGATCGCCGCCTCCGGCAGCTCCGCCGCAATCACAGTAAATAACGGCGCGACTCCGTTCACGGTGATCGTGCAGCCCAACGGCTCGCTTTCCGGATCGGGCAGCGCCACCGTTACCGGCCGCTTGATGGCCGGATTCGATGCCGATAACCACCCGGCCTACGCGCCGACGAGCGCTACTTGCTCTATCGGAGCTCTCGCGCCGCAAAAATGAGCGAGCGCGGTCTCTTCGGAGCGCGGCCGACGTCCATATAGCGTCCGTCAGCTGCCGATGAATCGGTCGCGGGCTCGAGTCTCGACGCTAACGCCTGCGAATCGCCAGAACTCTTCTCTCAGCTGGCGCGTCTAAACCTGAGATAGCATCGACTTGCGATTTCCAACGCCGACTCGCCCGAGGCTTCCGATGATTCGAAAGAGCTTCTTTTGCTCAGCACTTCTGCTTGGAGTCGCCGCCGTCTCCCTGCTCCACGCGCAGGTAAAGCCTGACCAACAGAATGGGGCGGCAACACCGCCTGCGACGACCGCCACCAGTGCGAATCCTCCGGCCCCGCCCGATCCCTCGAGGCTCACCTTCGACGTCGCCTCGATCAAGCCAACGAAAATCGATCCGCAAGCCGGTGGCGGAATCAAAGCGCTGCCCAACGAAAGGGAATACGTCGCGCAACAGGCGCCGGTGCGCATGATGATCGCGCTGATGTACAAAATTCCCAATCGCCAGATAACCGGCGGCCCGGACTGGATCAACACCGATGTGTGGGATATCGACGCGAAGTGCGAACAGCCGCACACCCTCGACGAGTTGCACACCATGTACAAAAATCTCCTCGCCGATGAATTCAAGCTGAAATTTCACATCGAAACGAAGGAAGGAAATATGTTCGGGCTAACCGTGGATAAGTCCGGACTGAAAATGAAGCCCAACGATACGGCCGAAACGTGGGACATCCCGATCACCGGCGCCGGCCGCGCCATGTTCAGCGGCAAGCGCGTGAACATGGAATACTTAACGTGGTTTCTCGGCCAAGTCCTGCAAAATGACGAGCGTCCCGTCGTCGATCTCACCGGCCTCAAGGGCTACTACGATTTCACTTTGAGCTTCATGCCCGAACTTCCTGCAGGCGTCAATCGCGAAAATATTCCACAGGAAGTTCTCGATCGCCCGTCAATCTTCGACGCGCTCAAGCAGCAACTCGGCCTGAAGCTCGAATCGCAGAAGGGCCCCGTGCCCTACATGGTGATCGACCACGTCGAAAAGCCAGCGGGCAACTAAGCTGTCGTGACTCGGCCCTCCCCACCGTTCTCGCGCTTGTCGTCGCCTTCCGCTCTTCCATTTGAAATTTCAAATTTCAAATTTGAAATCGCTTCTGCTCTCACAACTCGCTCTCACCCTCCATGCTCGTCGCGCATCTTCTCAAACGCCTTCGCCACCAGCTCCTTCAGCACCGCCGCGTCCAAGTCCGCCAGCTTCTGGATATGCAGGCAGCTTCCGCTCAGCTTGTGCTTGCCCAATTTCCCGAGCAATGCCTTGTCCGCCGCACCCATGCCGTACACCACCGTCGCGGCTTTGCGCGGCGAAAAACAAATCAGCGGCATATCGCCTTCGCGCCCGCTATCGTATTTGTAGTGATAGCTCCCGAATCCCACGATGGACGGCCCCCACATCTTCGGCTTCTGCTTTGACACTTCCTGCATCAACTTCGCCAGCGCCTTCGCATCCGCCCGCCGATCCGCGGGCAGCGAATTGATGAAGGCATCCACGCTCGCTTCGGTCTTTTTAGTTTTGTTTTCTGCCATGTCCCTCTCCCGATTTGCTCGGGAGATTAACAGAAGCAAACAAAGCGGGGAATCCTCTAGCTCTTCGTCCCGAAGTGGACTGGCTCTCGGAATTGAGCTGGCGGCGCTTGCGCTCCGGCCGAGACGTCGTGTTGCTTCGAAAGGAATTCGGTCATCGCGTCGAGCGCCGACGTGAATTCCTGGTGCGATTTAGCTTCTCTAATTCGTTTTGAGAGATCCGAAAACTCTGCGGGTAATGGGGCATCCGAAGTTATTGTCATGGGGAACTCCTTGATAAAGCGGTAGGCCTTTGAGCGGATGCTGCGCGCTTGTGCATACGATGTCAAGCGCAAAAAGCTTATCCGTCCGGGCCAGCCTCGCGCCGCGCGCCCGGCAAACCGCGCCAAAAGTCCGTCAGGTTTTTCGGGCCGCTTCACATCGGCGAAACAACGCTTCCATCCGACCACTTTCTCACCGCTACGTAGAAAATCCTGATCACCGGCACTCCGGCGGTTTTGTGTTTTGCATCTTCCGTCGTAAACCAGTAGGGAGCAGAACCCACCGGCACTCCCGGCAAGCCCGCGCCCCACTCCGCGTCGTCCGCCACAGGAACGAACATCATCACGTGCGGCATGTTGTGGCTCCCGCCGTCGGTCAGGTAGGAATCTTTCGACATCATGTACCCAATCGCTCCCGGTTCCAGAGCGGGGAATTCTTTTTTCGCGAAGCCTGCCTTCATCGCGTCAAACACCGCGCTCTTCGATTCTCCGGCCAGCACCAAATCCGTCCTTTTGCGCTGCAGCGGCAACACCGATCGCGCCGCCTCGGGATTCAGGCAATCCGCACCGCGGATTTTGGGATTCCAGTATTCCGGAGCGTCGAAAGCGGAGAACCAGGCTCGCTCGACCATGCACACGAAGCCGTTTTTCCCTTCGACCGCGGTTTCGTATCCGTGCCGGCCGAGCACCAGCACCGTGGCATCGCGCGAAACCGATTCTGGCGCCGCGCTCCTCGCGAGCGCGATCTCCGCATTCCGCTCCATCAGATATTGCTCGAGGGGCGCCATCTGCGCGTACGGATCAGGCTTGGCGTCTTGCGCGGACGAAAGTGGCGCGCCGCCGCCGGCCAGCGCCATCAATCCGCACGCCGTCACCCACAAAAACGATGAGTTCTTTGCGAGGCGTTTCATACGCCCTCCATTTTTCCGTTGCGAAAGGGAATAGCGCGGCGCCAGGGGGAATGCGTGCGCTTTTATTTTCGAGATACGCCCGTGCGGGTCTCGTTACTCAGGTTGCCGC
>DASTCZ010000150.1:0-11574 GCA_035710585.1 Candidatus Acidiferrales bacterium
GTAGGTGACGATGCGAATCCGGTCTGGAAAAATGTAGGCTTCCAGTTCCGCGAGAATGTGGCCCTGGGAATTGAGCAGCAGCGAAACCGCTCCCTGCCCGATTGCAAGGTCGCGGATGTTATTCGTTACGACGGCGTTGAGATAGCGAGTGCGGTCGGAACCTGTGAGGTCGAACCAGGCGCGATAATTCTTGTCCACCAACGCGACTGAGTTGCGCGCGAAACCGTATTCTTCGCGTGAATTCGTGAAGCGCGCGGGCATCTGGCAGCCGAAGTATTCAGCGAATTGCGCGCCGGCAGCGGTTTCAATCGGTTTGAGCGGAGATTCGAGCATGCGCCGCCATTCTATCAAGCGCAGCCGAATTCACCGCGCGAAGGCCGAGCGGATATACTGGGCAGCGATCTCGTTATGGCCTCAACCCCAGAGAGCTCCTCGCGAATGATTCACGAAATCATTCCCGTCGGAATGTTGCAGTGCAATTGCCACATCGTCGGCGATCCCGGCACGCGCGAGGCAATCGTCATCGATCCCGGCGACGAGGTGGAGCGAATTCTTGAGGCGCTCGATCGCCACAAGTTGAAAGTCCGCGCGATTCTGAACACTCACGCGCACATCGATCATGTCGGCGGATTGAAGAAAATGCGCGAAGCGACCTGCGCGCCTGTGCTGCTGCATCAGGAAGATCTCGATTTATACCGCGCGCTGGAAATGCAGGCGCGATGGATCGGATTTGCGGCGCCGGAGCTGACGGAGATCAATGAATTCCTGAAGGAAGGCCAAACGGTTCGATGGGGCGGATATGAGCTGCGCGTGATGCACACTCCCGGGCACACAAAGGGCAGCGTGTGCCTTTACGTGCCGGTGAAGGAGGCGAACGCCGCAGGGCCGGTGCTTTTCGCGGGAGACACACTCTTCGCGGGCAGCGTCGGCCGGACGGATTTGTGGGGCGGCTCGTTTGAGGAAATCATGCGTTCGCTGCGGGGAAAATTGCTGGCGTTGCCCGAAGAGACGGTCGTCTATCCCGGCCATGGAAGCGCGACGACGATTGGCGAGGAAAAGCAGAGCAATCCGTTTCTTCAATGCGTGAAGCCCAGCAACGCCGGTTAGCGCGGAAGCTTGGGCACGAGCGCAGCAGCGGCGTCGGCAGCGAGCTGAGCGCCGTGAAACGTCGCCGGCGGCAAGCCACCGAGAGCGGCTGAAATTTCTTCCGGAGTGATCGCGCTGATTTCCGCTCGCGATTTCCCACGAATCAGTTCCGTGAGAGCAGAGCTGGCGGCGATGCTCGTCACGCAGCCGCGCGTTTTAAATTTAACTTCGGACACGCGCCCATCCTGCACGCGAACAGTGAGATGCAGTACGTCGCCACAGACCGGATTCGTGACTTCGACCGAGGCCGTCGGGTTTTCGAGCTCGCCGGCGTTGCGCGGGCGCTCAAAGTGGTCCAGCACGGCGGCATCAAACATCTTCAAATTATCCGGCGGCATTCCGGCCCGTGCAACTTCCGCGCGGAAAATCCCATCACTCTTAGCGGTAATGCGCGGGAAATTCCGATTGCCGCGCGCTATTTTCCGGGGCATCATCGTTCCTTCAATTCCATCGCGCGCCAGAACAATCAAGAGAGAAAATGAAGAAGCGCGTCACTGGGGAGGAGCCGCTCGCGGGCGGCTCGATTGGAGTCGTGCAATCACCATGTTCTTATCCAGCAAGAAAAAGTCTTCGCTGCACAGCGTCGATTCGATAACGATCAGAGGGGCCATAGTGCTCGGCATCTTGGCCTTCGCTGCACCGTGGACGGCCAGTCCTGCCGACGATCCGCATGCCGAAGCGATGCTCAACGTGATGCAGCAGGAACTGGCGCGCGCGCAATCGGCGCTTGCGAAGTCCCAGCCCGCGCCTTATTTCATCGGCTACACCGTATACGACCAGCAGGTGCTCGCGATCTCCGCGGGCCAGGGAAGCGTGATGAGTTCAGTTTCGTCGCAGCGGCGCGTGGCCGACGTGACCATGCGCGTTGGCACCCCGGCGCTCGATAACACACACGGTCAGGGGCGGCAATCCGGAATCATGACGCAGACGCTCCCACTCGGCGATGACAAAGATGCGCTGACCCGAGGGTTATGGCTGCTGACGAATCAGGAGTATCGGCAGGCGGTCCCGGCGTTTCTGAACATCAAGACCGCGACAGCGGTGCAGAGCGAGGAGGAAGACAAGTCGCCTGATTTTTCGACCGAAGCGCCACATAAGGACATTGAAACGCCAGGACCTCCGGTCGCGCTGAAACAAAAAGAGTGGGAGGACCGCGCGCGCTTGTATTCCGCGGCGTTTACAAAATATCCGTTCGTTTACAACTCCATCGTGTCGCTCGATTTCGAGCAAAACACGCAATACATGATCACGAGCGACGGCACGCGACTCGTTGAACCGGGGCATCTCGCACGGTTGATTATCGAGGCGGAAACGCGAGCGGACGACGGTATGGAACTTTTCCGCGTGGAAACTTTTCAGGCGGCAACTCCCGACGAGCTCCCCGCCCAGTCAGTAATCGAAGCGAAAGCGGAGAAGATGGCCGCGGATTTGAAGGCCTTGCGCGCGGCGCCTGTCAACGATCCGTTCGATGGGCCGGCGATGCTTTCCGGCCGCGCGGCCGCCGTATTCTTCCACGAAGTGCTGGGGCATCGCCTGGAAGGCCACCGGCAGCGCGGCGAAGAGGAAGGGCAAACCTTCACGAAGAAAGTGAACGAGCAGGTTCTGCCAAAGTTCCTGACCGTCGTGGATGATCCCACGATGCACGAGCTGAACGGCGTGAAGCTCGCGGGATATTACGCCTACGACGATGAAGGCGTGCCGGCGCAGCGCGTGGACGTGATCGACGATGGAGTTCTGAAAAACTTTCTGATGTCGCGCATCCCGGTCAAGAATTTCAGCCAATCCAACGGCCACGGCCGCAGGCAACCGGGAGCAATGGCAACAGGACGGCAAGGAAACCTGATCGTTATCTCGAAAAACTCCGTAGCGGATTCCGACCTGCGCCAAAAATTCATCGACGAAATCAAGCGGCAAAATAAGCCGTACGGGCTCTATTTCGAAGACGTGGAAGGCGGCTTCACTCTGACCACGCGGCAAGCTCCGCAGGCCTTTCAGGTGTTGCCTGTGATTGTGTGGCGTGTGTTTCCGGACGGGAAGCCCGACCAACTCGTTCGCGGCGTGGACATCGTGGGGACCCCGCTCGCAGCGCTTGAACGCATCATGCTGACGGGCACGAAGACGGAAGTGTTCAATGGCGTCTGCGGCGCGGAATCAGGAAACGTCCCCGTGTCTGCAGCAGCGCCAGCGATGCTCTTTTCCGAGATGGAAGTGCAGAAGAGCGCTCACTCGCACGATCGGCCCCCAATTTTGCCGCCGCCGGGCTCGGATTCGGCAGCGTCGCCAGCCGCAAAGAGCGGAGCGGGAGGCTCGCGATGAATCCGCGCTTCCGCAGTTTTGCGCGAGTTATTCGAGTGAGTGCGCCGATTATCGCGCTCTCGTTGCTGCCCGCGGCCGCGCAATCGCCAACGGCCAATCCAAAAGCAGTTCTCGCGTCGCAGCTACAGGCGGCCGGTTCAAATCCGATCCTTAAGGCAATGGTCGAGGAAATGGACCGCTCGAAGTCGCAGCTGCAAATGGAAGATATCGCGCGGCCCTACTACATCGAATATCGCGTCTCGGATATCGATCAGTACGGCTCCGATGCTGCATTCGGCTCGATCCGTTCCCGTTCGCGCGTGCGCGTGCGCATCGTGCGCGCCGTCGTGCGCGTGGGCGATTACAAGCAGGACAGCTACTTCGGGCGAGGCATGGGCACGGTGGCTGGCGTTCCGATTGGCGATGACGTGATGGCGCTGCGGCACGCGTTGTGGCTCGCGACCGACGAAGCGTACAAGGCCGCCGGTGAGGCGCTGGCGGAGAAGCAGGCCATGTTGAAGCAATTCTCCGCGCCGCTCACTCCCGTGGATGACTTTGCGCGTTCAGAGCCGCTGCAATCGACAGCGGCGAGCGCGCGGCTCGATGTGAACGAGTCGAAGACCGAACACGCGCTATGCGCGGCCAGCGCTCTCTACAAAGATGATCCCGACCTGCAGGTATTGACGGCGACGGCCCAATTCACGGCGACGACGGAATACTTCGTCAACTCGGAAGGCTCGGTCACCAGCCAGGGAAGAACACGTTATCTCGTGTCGCTCAACGGCATGACGCAAGCGAAGGACGGAATGATCCTGGAGCGTTCTCCATATACGCTGACGGGGACGGCCTCCGAAATCCCGACGGAAGAAAAAATCCTGAACGATACGCGGCAGATGATGGCGACGCTGAAGGCGCTGCGTGAGGCGCCGATCGTCGAAGAGGAATATCGCGGGCCAGTGCTCATCTCGCCCGATGCTGCGGACGACGTGGTGGCAACGCTTCTCGGCGAAAATATTCTTGGACGAAAGCCAGCGCCGGGACGCAGCGGGCGCACGGTGGGCCAGTTTGCTTCGAGCTACAAGTCGCGCGTGCTGCCGCCATTCGTGGTCGTCACCGACGATCCCACGCGAACCCAGGCGAGCCATATGACGTTGACGGGCAGCTACACGTTTGACGACGAAGCCGTTCGTGCGCGGGAAGTGACCGTCGTGGACAAAGGGCAGCTGGTGAATTTCCTCACCAGCCGCCAGCCCATCGAGGATTTCCCTGCGTCCAACGGGCACGGCCGGGCGTCCGGCGGAGCGCCGCCGCTTCCCTACTACTCCGTGCTCGAACTGAAGGGCACTGAGTCCTCTTCTCCAGAGGACCTGAAGCAGCGGCTCATCCAGATGTGCAAGGACCAGGGCAAGGAATACGGTTACCGCATCGAGACCCTCGGAGGATTAAATTCCCCTCGGCTGCTTTACAAAGTGTGGGTCAAGGACGGTCACGAGGAGCTGGTCCGCGGAGCGCTCCTGGGCGAGCTGGACATTCGCGGTATGCGCAACGATCTGATCGCCGTGGGCAACGATCCTCTCGCGAGCAACCGGCTCGTAAATCTTCCGGCCAGCGTAATCAGCCCTTCCCTGCTCTTCGATGAATTGGAAGTGCGGCGCGATGACCGCCCGAAAGCCAAGCTCCCCGAATATCCTGCGCCTCCAATCACCGGCGGGATGACGCGCGCTGCGGGTGCGCAGTAAAGCAGTAAATCGGAGCATTTCTTGGCGCGCAAGCCGAATGTGACTAGGCAGCGAATCGTTTCGCTCGCGCCGAGCGTTACGAGCATCCTGATCGAGATCGGCGCGCGCCGCTCGCTCGTTGCGGTCTCGAAATGGTGCGCGGACGTTGCCGACGTCGGCAACCTGCCGCGCCTGGGCGATTGCTGGGCCATCGAACCGGGCGCGATCGAATCGCTCAAGCCCACGATGGTGATTGGCTCGGTTCCTTTCCGCACCGAAGCGGTCGCAAAAATCCTCGAGTTGCCAGTTCCATTCGTCGCGCTCAACCCGCGAAATCTCGCGGACGTATATTCCGATATTGAGCTGCTCGGACGATTGGCAGGTCTGCCCACCGGCGCGCGAAAGCTCGTCGCGCGGATGCAAAGTGAACTGGATTCGATCCGGCGCATCGGCCGCGCCGCAGTGAAGCGGCACGCGAATCGCCCGCGAGTTTATTCCGAAGCTTGGCCGCATCCGCGCATTTCTTCGCCGCCGTGGGTGGCGGAGTTGGTCGAAATCGCGGGCGGCGAATTCGTGGGCCAGCCCGGCAAGCGCATCGACGATGAGCAGGTCGCCGCCGCGGAGCCGCAAATTATCGTCCTGGCATGGGCCGCGACCGGCGATAAGTCCGATCCGCAGCAAGCGCTCGAATCTAAGGCATGGCAAGCGGTGCCTGCTGTTCGCAACAAGCACGTATTTGCGGTGCGCGATGAGTTGCTAAACACACCCGGGCCGCCGCTGGTCGAAGGCGCGCGCACACTGCTGGATCTGATCCACGCTTCGCCCGGCCAGTCGGCGTCGAAAAAAGTTCGCGCGGCTCATCGATGATCCGCGTCGTGGCAGCGGTGATCGAGCGCGACGGCCGCATTTTGATTTGCCAGCGCCGACGCACTGGGCGCTTTCCGCTCAAATGGGAATTCCCGGGAGGCAAAATCGAGGGAGGTGAATCGCCGCAAGCAGCCCTCGCGCGGGAACTATTCGAGGAACTCGGCGCGAAAGCAGAGGTCGGCCGTGAGCTTTATCGCACCGAACATCGCTACCGCCCCGCGGACCCTCCCTTTGCGCTCATGTTTTTCGCAGCGCAACTTGAAGGAACAGCGGTGAAAAGCGCGAGCTTTGAGCAGATCGCTTGGGCGCTTCCCCGCGAATTGCCTGCCTACGATTTTTTGGAAGCAAACCTCGAACTGATCGCTAAGCTCGCAAGCTGCGAAATCACGCCGCGATAAAATCGCCGCGCTGCAAAAGAGGGTTTGTTCGCGTCAGTGGCCGAACGCATAGGAAATCTGGATCAGCCCCTGATCGATTCCCGGGTTCAGCGAGCTGATGTAAGCGTCTGAGATGTGATGGAACGACCAGGAAACGCGCAGGCTGCGGGTATTGCTCACATACGCTTCGATTCCCACGCCAAATTCAAAATCGAAATTGAAATCGGAGACGTTTTCCACCGGAATATCGCGCGTCGAGCGCAGAAATCCGCCAATCGCGGTGAACACCGGCTGCACGCGGTGGCGCGGCCGGAAATTAAACTTGAAGCCGAGCGGATTCAGCCCTCCCGCGTATGTCCATTGTCGCGTGTAAGCCTGCGTAGCGGTAGCGCCGCCGGCCAGCGGAAAAATTCCGTGTTCGACGGTGATCACTCGCGTCGGAGTTGCAGGCACCACGATTTGATTCGTCGCTGTGTTTTTGAAACCGATGAACACGGGGTCGCTTTCGAGAGCAAACGGCCGCACCTGAATCACCCAATCGAATTCGACTTTGTCATTGCGCGTGATGCGTCGGTCCCATTCGGCGCCGGCGGTCACGAGCCTTCGCTGTTCGGAAACTCCGAGCACCATGTGGCTGGAATTTGGAGCGTACTCTGCAAAAAAAGCCCAGGTGTTCAGGCGCGTGTACTGCGAATCGTCCGCGTTCGCTTGAGCCGCCGTTGACGTCGCTCCGGCCCCGACGATGGCGAGCAGAAATGCGCAATGCAGCAAAACCAACTTACGATTCGGGATCCTCATGACGCGATGGAGCGGCCTCCGTCCACGACCAACACCTGCCCGGTGATGAAATCCGACTCGGCGAGATACGCCACGGCTTCGGCGATGTCGCCGCCCTTACCGGTTTTTTTCAGCGGCGCGCGGTGGATGAAGTCTTCCGCAATTTCCGGCGCGTCGCCCTCAAAGCTGATCGTGCCCGGCGCAACGGCGTTCACGGTGATTTCCGGGGCCAATGCGCGCGCGAGGCACCGCGTCAGCTGAATCACTCCGGCCTTCGACACGCAGTAGTGCACATATCCCGGCCACGCCAGAATCCCGCCGAGTGACGCCAGATTTACGATGCGCCCGCGCCCCGATTTGCGCAGCAGCGGCGCGGTAATTTGTGCGCAAAGAAATTGCGACGTCAGATTGGTTGCGATGATGCCGTTCCACTGGTCGTCAGTAATCTGATCAAACGCGACGTGCTGAAACATTCCAGCGTTATTGACCAGTACGTCGAGTCCGCCGAGCGCTCGCTCCGTCTCCCCGATCACATTTTCGGCGTCGCCGCGCTTTGACACATCGCCCTTCACCGCAAACGCTTTCCCTCCGTCTTTTTCGATCGCGCGCACGACTTCCGCGGCTTCCTCGGCCGAACTGCGGTAATTCACGGCCACACGCGCGCCCCGCGACGCGAGCTCAATCGCTATGCTGCGCCCGATGCGTTTCGCCGCGCCGGTCACCAGCGCAACTCTGCCCGATAAACGCGACTCTGCCACGAGTTTCCCTTTCGACGCGAAAGATGCGGCGCTGCAAATCCTACCTTCGATGCGCATCGAAGCCAAACGTGCTGATAGAATCCGCCAAGCCATTTAGCCGCGCGGAGAGGCTCAACCGTGCCGAGGAGGCTTCTTGAAACTTGATGTTCTCGCCATCGCCGCGCACCCGGACGACGTCGAGCTCACCTGCGGGGGCACGCTGATCAAAATGGCCGCGCGCGGCTATCGCACCGGTATCCTCGACCTCACGCAAGGAGAGATGGGCACTCGCGGGACGCCGGAGACGCGCCAGCGCGAGGCCATGAAGGCTGCCAAAATCCTGGGTGTCAAGGTCCGCGAGAACGCCATGCTTCCCGACGCGGGTCTCGCGATCGTGCAGGAGCAGAGACTTGAAGTGGCGCGGTTCATTCGCGCGCTGCAGCCAAAAACGGTGATGCTTCCGTACTGGGAGGGGCGCCATCCCGATCACTACACTGCGGGGCGGCTGGGATATGAGGCGTGCTTTTTGGCCGGGCTGAAGGCGCTGCCCATCCCCGGCGAGGCGTTTCGCCCATTCAAAATTCTCTACACGACGTTCGACCACCCGATGCGTCCCAGTTTCGTCGTTGACATCACGCGAGAATATCCGCGCCGGCTAAAAGCGATTCTTTCGTACCAATCGCAGTTCCGTCCAGCCAACCGCGATGGAAAAAGCAAGATTCACAATCCTCTCGATGAGCTCGACAAACGCGTCGGGGTAATCGCGCGCTCATTCGGCCAGATGATTGGCGTGCAATATGGGGAAGGCTTCTTCGTCCGCGAAATGATGCAGGTGGACGACGTCGTCGATTTGCCGGTGCGGTCGGTCTAAATCGGCACCGCGCTCGAGGAGCATCGCGACAGCTTCTAGTACTCTTCCATCGCCCGCGAGGGTTTGAACCCTGGGATTTGCTGCGCCTGGCCCGAGCGAGTGACCTTCACTCGCACCATCTCGGGTTCTTTTCCACCCGTGGTCTCCGTGGCTCGCAAGACGGCCATGGTGGCCAAGGCTTCGGTGTAAAGCCGGGTGACCAAAAACGTCGAGCCGTCCTTCTCCCGTTTCCAGATCTGCCCGACGCGCACCTTTTCCTGGCCCATTCTTCGAGGATTCTCCGGCGTAAGAATCTAGAGGCTTGCCGCAAGGCTGTCAATAAATTGGCGGGCCAGCCGTAGCCGGCGCTCGGCCTGACCTCCACTACACCGCGCGCGCCCTGTGTAAAATCGCCGTAAATTGTCTTTCCCGGGAAAACCCCAGTCCCCTCCCCCACATCCAAGCCCACAGAACTTGCGCCCCCTGTCTGTGGTCGGGTGTATAATCTTCAAACAGGGTGGCATCTCAGGAGGGCCGATGAATCGCCTTCTCATTAGCTTGGCGGCGGGGACTTTTAGCCTTTCGCTAGCGGCTGCGCCGTCTCTGGCAGCGCCGCGCCAGAACCAGCAACAGACACAGCAAACCAGTCAGACCACGAGTTCGTCGCAGGGGCAGACCCAGGGCCAGACGCAGGGACAGCCGACTCAAACGACGACTCAGCCGCCAATCAACGTCAACGCGCCTCCTCCGCCGCCACCGACGCAGCCGCAGGCAAGCTCCACCACAGCTGCGCCTGCCGCAAAGCCAGAAGCAGGCAACGACGCGCCGATCCAACAGCAGGACCACCCGAATGTGAAGCCGGGATCGAAGCAGGACGTGGATTCGATCGGGAATCGCGACGTCGGCAAAGGGTTGGATTTTTACTCGATTGAAAAAGAAATCGCGCTGGGCAAATCGCTCGCGCAGGAAGTGGAAAAGACGTCCAAGCTCGTCGATGACCCGGTCGTCGTCGAATACGTGAATCGCGTCGGCCAGAACTTGGTGCGCAATTCCGATTGCAAAGTTCCATTTACGATCAAGGTGATCGATTCGGATGAAATCAACGCCTTCGCGCTGCCGGGCGGATTCTTTTACGTGAATAGCGGCCTGATCTTGCGCGCCACCGAAGAAGCGGAACTCGCGGGCGTGATGGCGCACGAGACCGCGCACGTCTGCGCGCGCCACGGCACGAAAAACGCCACCAAAGGCGACATTGCGCAACTGGCGATGATCCCCGCGATGATCTTGCTGCCGCCGACGTGGGCGGGCTATGGAATCTACGAAGGACTGCAATTCGCGATACCGATGGGCTTCCTGAAGTTCTCGCGCGATGCGGAGCGCGAAGCGGACTTCCTCGGCCTGCAGTACATGTACAAGACCGGATACGACCCGAACGCCTACGTCGCATTTTTCGAAAAGATTCTCGCCGAGGAAAAGCGGCAGCCGGGAAGCATACCGAAGGTGTTCTCGACTCATCCGCCGACCCCGGAACGAATCACGAATGCGCAGAAGGAAATTGCGGAAGTCCTGCCGTCGAGGGACGACTATATCGTATCCACTTCGGAATTTGACACTGTGAAGGCGCGCCTCAACGCTTACGAACACCGCAACAAGGTGAAGAATGGCGACCCGGGCAAGCCTTCCTTGCGCTCTAAGACCGAGCAGAAAACTGCCGGCCAGGGACAAGGGCAGACTTCTGCTGATGGCACCGCGAGTGATGACAGCGACCGTCCCGTGCTGAAGAAGCGAACCGATGGAAAGCAAGGCAGCGATTCTCCCAACGGAACCGGTTCAGGCAATGGAACGGGCACTGGAACAGGAACCGGCAATGGCACTGGGACTGGTTCTGGTAATGGCTCCGGCAACGGTTCAGGAAACGGCAGTGGAAACAACTGACCTATTCAGAGATTGAAAAGCAAAAGGGGCGTTCTCATCGAACGCCCCTTTTCATTTTTGAACTCGATCGTCCCTATCGGTGGTGCGTCGCCTCCGCTACCATCCCGACGCCCTTCTTCTTGAGTTCTTCCGCGTAGTGGCGCCGGTAGAGCAAATCCCACTCTTCGCTGCCTTCGAGAATCTCTTTTTTCTGAGTGCCGATCTTGCGCCTTACTTCGAGATCGATCTGCTCTTCCTCGCGCAAGAGCGCTTGCAAGATATCCACTGTCTTCTGGCGAATGGTGTCACGGTCCTCGATAAATTCCACGTTATCGCTTTCGACCAGCGCGGCCGTGATCACGTGCGAAAGCTTCACCACTTTTCCCCGGCTCAATCTCATCGTTCGGTTCGGCCCTCGGCTACCTCAGGATCAGCTTCCTGTCTTTGGCGATCTGCGCTTTCACTTTCTTGAACATCTCCTGATAGGAAACGCCCGTGCGGCGCATTTCATCCGAATGCTGGCTCAGGATTTCTCGCGTTTCTTCGTTTACGCGATCTTCCACGGCGAGCTCCTCGGCCATTGCCTGGCGTACCTTCTGCGTCGTCGCCTCAACGGACGAAGTCTCGACCATTTGATCGGCCACCAGCCGCTTCACCACTTCCTGCGCCATATAGGTAACGTAATCGCGGGACAGAAGCATTCGTTTCGCTCGCTCGCAACTCCATTTTCAGTGTACGTGCCGCGCGCAAGGAGTGTCAAGGAACCGCGCGATTTGCTGCGATTTTATGCGGCTTTCTGCGAAAACCACTTGGCCGATCCCACTGGGCATGTAATTAGAAAGGATCGTGGGGCGGCCTGCTCAGGGTTGGCCCGGCGCTTCGGCTTTCTGCCG
>DASTCZ010000151.1:0-5713 GCA_035710585.1 Candidatus Acidiferrales bacterium
CTGATGCCATAAAAAAGGCAGCAGATGCTGAGCATCGCGTAGGTCGTCGGCGATTGCGTCGGCAGCCAACGGCTGAGCGTCTTCGTCATTGCGGCCGCTGAGAATCGCAGGCTCGCTCCGCAGATGTGGCAGCGCGTTGCCGTCGTTCCCACGAGCGAGCCGCACGCCGGACAGATCTGCGGGCGTCGCGGCTGAGGCTCAGGCTTGAAGAATCGCCGGACGGAATCTCGCCAGTGCTCAAGCTTGAATCGCCAGTGTGGCGACAGCGGCATCAACTCTCCTTGCGGCTGAAAAATCGGCGCGCCTATAATATCCGAAATGCTCGGGCGAATCCGCGCCGCGCAGGGAGCCGCGATGAAGGACTTCGAAGATTTCGGCAAGTGGCTGGACGAAGAGATCGAGCACGTCAAGCACGTCGTGAAGAGCGAAATTCAGCCCAAGGCGGAACAAAACCTTGCCGCCGCGCTGCGCACCGCTTCCGAAAAGCTTACCAAGCTCGCTCAAGAGCTGGAATCCCGCCCCGGACGCGCTAACTCCTGAATCAGCGTGCGCGTGATATTCGATTCCGCGCGAAAGCAAGTCTCCTGGAAAATGGAAGCAGTGTGCCTCGCGGCCGCGATCGCCCTCGCGGGCTGTGGAGGGCGCCACATCGCAGCGATACCGCCGAGACCATCGGGCGCGCCTAGCGAGAGTTCGCCAACTGTTTCGCCCACCTCCAGTCCAAACGATTCGTCGCCGGTGCCTGCCCGATCGCCATCTCGCCCTTCGGAAGTCCCGGGAGCCTATTTTGAACGAGGTTTGGCATCTTGGTATGGATTGCCGTTCCACGGACGCCGCTCGGCAAACGGCGAAATCTACGACATGAACAAGCTCACCGCGGCGCACCGCACGCTACCGTTTGACACCGTTGTACGCGTGACGAACCTCGATAACGGACTGCAGACCGAAGTGCGCATCACCGATCGCGGCCCGTTTGTGGAAGACCGTGTGATCGACCTTTCGTATGCGGCTGCCCGCGCGATCGGAATGGTCGGCACGGGCACTGCTCGCGTGCGTCTGGATATCGTGGCGAGCGACGCAACTAATTTTTCCCCGGCGCCTGCGTCCGGAAACTCCTCTCCGGCTGCTGCTGCACCGCAGACCTCAAGCGATAGCGTGACGAATCGGATCGGTCCGGCGCGTCCCGTTGTTCTCCCCGTCGCGGGATATTTCACCGTTCAGGTCGGCGCTTTTGGAGAGAGAGCAAATGCCGAGCGACTCAAAGCGCAACTCGACGGCCGCTACCGGCCTGTGCTTATTCAGGACTTCGATGGCGAAAACGGGCGCGTTTATCGTGTTCGCGTGGGCAATCTCTCGACGGAGGATGCGGCTCGCGACCTGGCGCTCAAACTCAGGCAGAACGAAGGGATTCGCGGCGTGGTCGTCCGGCAAGATGAAATTCCCACTCGTGGAGAGCATCCGTGAGCAACGGCGATTGCATTTTCTGCAAGATCGGGCGGAAGGAAATTCCCGCCAAGCTGGTCTATGAAGACCCCGAAATTTTCGCGTTTGAAGACATCCACCCGCAGGCGCCGCTGCACCTGTTGGTGTGCCCGCGCAAGCATGTCGAGTCGGTGGCGAGCATGAAGGATGGCGACGCGGAATTGCTCGGACGGGTTGTGCTCACAGGAGCCAAACTCGCCAGGGAACGGGGGCATGAAGCCCATCGGACCGTTTTCAATACTGGAGCGGAATCAGGCCAAAGCGTCTTTCACGTTCATCTGCACGTGCTCGGCGGGCGCGCGATGAAGTGGCCGCCCGGCTAGATCGCGGCTTACGCGGTGTCGTAGAGGGGATCCTTCTTGCGCGGCTTTTCGTCCGACTCGACTTGTTCGGGCAGCGCACGAATCACGACCACCGTGACGTTGTCATTCCCGCCCTTTTCATTCGCCGCTTCCACCAGTTCATCGGCCGCTTTTTGCGCCGATTCCGCCTCGACCAGCATTTTGCTGATTGCCGCGTCGTTTACCATCCGCGTCAACCCATCGGTACAGAGCAAAAGCGTATCGCCGGCTTGGATCGGATATTCCGCGGCGTCCACCTCGACCTGCATATGAGGACCGAGTGCGCGCGTCAGCACGTTTGAGTAGTGGCTATTTTCCGCTTGTGCCGGAGTGAGCAGGCCGTAGCGGACTTGCTCCGCGACCAGCGAGTGATCGCCCGTAATTTGCCGGAATTCGCCGCCGCGCAATAAGTAAATTCGGCTGTCGCCCACGTGCGCGACGCTCAGGTGATCGCCATCCACCCAGGCGGCCACTACCGTCGCACCCATGCCGTATTGATCGGGGTGATCGACTCCCGCCGTGTGAATCCTTTCGTTCGCAAGATGAACTGCGGAAGCGAGGCGGTTCGTGCGCTCGGAAAGCGTAGCATTTGGCTGACCGGAAAGCGGCAGTGAAGAATTGCCCAGCGAATTGACGCCGTGCTCGACGATGATGTTCACCGCGAGCTCGCTGGCGATCTCGCCGTGCGCCTCACCACCCATCCCGTCAGAAACGACGTAGAGCTTCTGCGGAGCGGCGATCCGGAACGCGTCCTCGTTATTTTCCCGCACGCGCCCCACGTCCGTGCGCGCGCCCACATCCATGCGCAAAATGATCGCCTCTGAACCCCAGATGTAATTTGGCGGCACAGGAGGCTAGCAAACATAGGCGTGGCGAAGCAAGGCGAAGCCGCATTGCGCGGAAAACCGAGCAAAAACCCCACCCGCCACCAGTGGCGGCCAGGAAACCGCCCACAGCACCGGTCATCCGCGAGTCTCGCGTTTTCTTATACTTGAGGCGCGTCCGAGACGCCGGAGACATGTCTTCCCTCGAACAAGTCTGGATTTCCAAGGGATCGGTGCCGCCGAAATGGGCCGCGTGGCTCCGCGGTCATTATCCCGTCCGGACGATTGCCCGTCCGCCCGCGGCGAAACATCCTTCTCGCGCTTCGGCCGTTCGCCACACCGTCTGGATCGCTGACCCGCATCGCGACCGCGCCGCGTTGCGCGGAGCGAATCAGCTTCGGTTGACTCGCGTGATTGAAATCGGCGGGAATCCCCGGGACCTGGAAACCGCGAGCCGCTATTTCGCCCGTCTGCCGCGCGATAGTTCTCAGGACATCGTGGAAAGCATCGTGGCCGCGGCCTTTCGCGCGCTGGAAATTGAGGCCAGCGAGCGCGAGGCGCGCGACGACCTGATGCGCCACGAACGCGAAATGGAATTGATGCAAGAGGTCGGCATCGCTCTTTCCTCCGCGCGTGATGTGAATCAGGTGTTACGCCTAATTCTTCGCAAGGCGCGCGAGGCGACTTCGGCCGACGGTGGATCGATTTATGTAGTCGAGGAGGATCAGACCGCCGCTGAATTGAACGCGGAGAAGGGAAGAGTTCTGCGGTTCCGGCTCGCAGAAAACGACAGCGTCGAGCTGCCCCACCGGGAGATGACGCTGCCGATTTCAGAATCGTCCATCGCCGGATATGTGGCGATGCACGGCGAGCCAGTGCATTTGAAGGATGCTTATGAAGTGCCCGCCGGCGCGCCCTATCACTTCAACGATCAACTCGATACCGAATTGAATTATCGCACGCGATCGTTGTTGACCTTGCCGATGCGAAATGCGAAGGGCGAAGTGATTGGCGTGCTGCAGTTGATTAACTGCAAGCGCGATCCGAAGGCGAAGCTCACGAATCCGAAGACATCCGCTCGGCAAGTGCAGCCCTTTTCGTTGAGATCTCTCCAAATGGTGATGGCGCTCGCATCGCAGGCGGCCGTCAGCTACGAAAACAGCAAGCTGTACCAGGACATCGAACAGCTATTCGAGGGATTCGTTCGCGCGTCCGTGACCGCGATCGAGCAGCGCGATCCCACCACGTCGGGGCATTCGCATCGCGTGTCCAATATGACCTGCGGGCTGGCCGAAGTTGTCACGCGCACCGACACAGGAATTTACGCCGCCTCGCGATTTTCGCCCGAGCAGATGAAGGAGATTCGCTATGCGGCGCTGCTGCACGACTTCGGAAAAGTCGCCGTGCGCGAGCAGGTGCTCGTCAAAGCGAAGAAGCTATACCCGGACCAGCTCGCAATCGTTCAGAACAGGTTCGATTACGTGCGCAAAGATATGGAAGCGTGCTTCCAACGCCGCAAGCTCGAGACGGTCATGAAGCACGGACCCGCGGGAGCGCGGCAAGAGCTGGACGAGATCGATGGGCAGCTCCGGCAAAAAATGCGTGAACTCGATGAGGCGTTCGAATTCATCGTCCGCGCCAACGAGCCGACAGTGATGCCGGAGGGAAATTTCGAGCGGCTGCTGGAAATCGCGCAGCAAACGTTCCGCGATCCCCGCGGGATCGAGCGCGGCTTGCTGACGCCTGACGAGGTGAAATTCCTTTCGATTCCCAAGGGAAGCCTCGACGATATCGAGCGACAGGAGATTGAATCGCACGTGGTGCACAGCTTCAATTTCCTGATGCAAATCCCCTGGACGCGCGAGATGCGCGGCATTCCGGCGATTGCGCGCGCCCACCACGAAAAATTGAACGGCACCGGCTATCCCTACCGGCTGCGCGCTCCTGAAATTCCGCTACAGGCCAAAATCATGACCATCTGCGACATGTTCGACGCGCTCTCAGCCTCCGACCGCCCGTACAAGAAGGCGGTATCCACCGAGCGCGCGCTGGATATCTTGAAGTTGTCCGTGCGCGACAACGAACTCGACCCGGTGCTCTTCCAACTGTTCGTAGACGCAAGAATTTTCCAGCTCATGCAGAATCGTTACTGAGCGGATGACCCTCCCCATTGGAAACATTTAAGTCGAATTTGGCGTCCGAATAGCATCGGCGCTGGACCTACGCGTCCGCGTGAGTAGTTCCTTGGAGGCTCGCGATGGGCGATCTTTGGCGTGAGGAATGGTTCGGCGGCCGCTCGCTGCCGACCGACGTTTCAACTTTCGCGGCGATTACTGTGCTGCTCGCCGCGATCGCCCTCGTTGCAACCTGTGTTCCAGCGCTGCGTGCGACGCGCGTCGATCCAATCGTCGCGCTCCGCAACGAATAGCCAAAAAAAGCTCGGCTGACAGCCGACCAAGCGGGAACAAATCGCACGTAGATTGCGTTTGTACAAGCTGGGAAGGTGCGCATGGACACGCTCTGGCAGGACATTCGCTTCGGCATTCGCACGCTACGGAAGGCGCCGGGCTTTACGGCGATCGCGATTCTTGCACTGGCGCTGGGCATTGGCGCCACGACGGCGATTTTCAGCGTGGCCGACGCATTTCTCTTCAAGCCAATTCATCTGCCAGATCCGGAACATCTCGTGATGGTTGGGGAACTTGCGCCCGGACAGGTGACGGACATCAATTCGGTGGCGCCGGCGAACTTTCGCGACTGGAAGGAACAGGCGACTTCATTTGAAAGCATCGTCCCGTACTCGTGGGACGACCTGAACCTCACGAGCAGCGGTGGGCTGCCGGAAAAAGTGCAGGGATTCCAGGTGGGCGCGAATTTCTTTACGCTCTGCGGCGTGCAGCCGATTCTGGGGCGCACGTTTGTGAACGGCGAAGATCAGCCCGGGCACGATGGCGTGGTGGTGCTCACGCAGAAATTGTGGGAGCGGCGATTCGGATCGGATCCGAACATCATCGGCCAGACGATTTATCTCTATCAGCGGCCCTACACGGTGATCGGGGTGATGCC
>DASTCZ010000152.1:0-3499 GCA_035710585.1 Candidatus Acidiferrales bacterium
ACCGGAACGGGCCCTTTTCCTTGTTGAAGTTTCAGGCCGAGAGTGTCTTGCAATGCCTTGAATAGATTGGGGCCGGTCGCGGCCAGCGTGGCAGGGTGCGCTTCAACGCTTGTCCCGTCGCCGAAGGAAGGGGCGACGAGAATACTGTCTGGGACGAATTTAATCGTGAAATCGTATCTGCCGGTGAGCCCGGTCTTGTCCACAACGGGCCGCGTATTTTCTCCCGAAAAAGACAGCGCCCACATCGCCAGGTAGCTGGCGAAGGTCTGCATGGAAGCTGCCTGGCTAACAAGCGTGAATTGTCCGTCGTAGTTCATCGTGACGAAGTCCGTCGCCCGGTTGCCATAAAGGTCAGGCGAATCTGATTTGCCGACGTAACCCGGTTTCGCATCCTGCAATTTCGGACCGTCTTTCCCGACGGTCAGGAAATACGCGGGAAGCTCTCTGGTATCGAGATGGAAGCTGAGACCGAACCGGTCAGCCATTATCGATCTAAGCATCTGCTGCCGGGCAGAGGTCAGATCCTTCGGGGAGAGCTTTTGCAGCTCTGCCGCGGTGGCTGGGTCTACGCGCGCGTCAATCCTGAATCGCACGTCGTCGAACCATTTCGGAGCACCGACGACCTGAGGTTTGGGCATGTCGTACGCAACGCGAAACAGCCACCACATGCGCACACCGTTCGCGGTCACTGCGTTCGGACTAAATCCAATTCCAAAATCCGCGCCATTGTCGTCTGGGCCGACTATTTTTATGGAGACGACGTCAAATTCGTATTTGGGCGCAGCCGAACTTTGAGATTGCGATCGAGCGTGAGTTACCGCAGCGCCGATGAGGTTTACTGGACTCGGCCAAGCGAGTGCGGCCACGCAAATGAGCGCTGCCACAAATTTGCGGACGACGCGCGACCTGTTGGCTGTCATCGCTAGTATTTCTCTGATTACCTTCGTACACCTCGCCAAGGAATGCTGTCAAGGCTCGAAAGTATTGCCGTGTGGAGAGTCCTCAAATTGACCGGAGAGCGCAAAACCTTGCGGCTGAGGCCCTCAATCCGCGGCCTGCGTCACGCCGGCGCGAGGACCCAGGAGGAGACGACCTGCCAGATGCCGACGGCGAATAGCAGCACCGCGAAAATGCGGCGCATGCGGAGGGGGCTGAGTTTCTGTACATAGCGGCCTCCGATCAAACCGCCGAAGAATACTCCGGGCATGATGAGCAGGCCGACGGTCCAGTTCACAGAGCTTGCTTTCGCGTAATTGATAAACGCGAGCAGGCCGGTGGGCGGGACGAGCGCGGCGAGGCTGGTGCCTTGTGCAGTGTGCTGATCGAAATTGAAGACCAGTGCAAGCAGCGGAACGAGGATGACGCCGCCGCCGACTCCGAAGAGCCCCGAACACACTCCCACGCCGCAAGCGACAAACAGAATCAGCGCGAGCCACATCCCGCGATAATCTTTCTGCCACGAAGATTTTTCGCCCTCACCGGCGGCCGGCGATTCCATGATCTTTTCGACGTCGTGCGATTCCAGGACTAACTCGGTCCGCTCCGGAATGGGGCGATTTTTGAACCAAAGCAGAATGGCCGCGGTTATGAGGAAAATGCCGAAGGCCCCCGTCAGATTTCGAGAGTTCATTCCGATGGCGATCTTGCTACCCGAGAAGCCTCCAAGCAGAAAACCGAGCGCGCACATGACGCCCGCGCCAAGATCGACCCGGCCCTTCCGCCAATAGACGAGGAGAGCACCGAGGCCAAGGGGCGGAAGCTGGAGGAAGAGCGACGTGCCCTGCGCCATGTGCTGATCCATGCCGAGCAAATAGACCATCGCCGGAACGAGCACGACGCCCCCGCCGATGCCCATGAGGCCAACGAGAATTCCGACGATGAAACCCATGACGACAACGGCAGCGAAGAACATCCTTGGAGCCCAGATACGCGGGAGCGCACGAACGCGTTCCGCTCCGGCGATCCGGGGAACGCCATCTTGCTTTAGAGAAGACCTGAACGTCCAGACGGAGCGTTCGAAGAATTAGTGTTTGACGGGCTTGGCAACTTTTTCCTTCGTGTTAATGCCGAGGCCGAGCGCTTTCAACTGCTCAAGGCCCTCTTCCGCCTGCTTGCCCCAGGTGCCATTCGGATCGAGCTCGGCGGCCTTTTGATATGCCTCGAGCGTGCCCGGCTGAAGCGTGAAGGTGATCTTGTCGCCTTCCTGTTTTGAGTCCATCGTTCCAGCGAGGGATGCGCCGAGCAGGTACCAGGCTTCCGCGTTTTTCGGATCGAGGTCCGTGACTTTCTTCAGCGGCTCAATTGCGTCCTTGAAATGGCTGGTGTTGTAGAGAGTGATCCCGGAATTCAAGTACGCGTTTTTGGCGTTGGCGGGATCAAGTTCGACGCTCTTGGCATAAGCGGCCTTAGCTTCGTCAATCTTATTTATTTTGGCGTAGTCATTGCCGAGATTGTTGTAGACGCCCGCGTCCGGCTTGATCGTGACGGCCTGCTCGTAATTTTTCGTCGCGTCCTCGTATTTTCCATCGGCCTCGTAGGATTCCCCGAGCTTGATCATGATGCTGGCACGGTTGTTGGCGTCGGTTTCGGCGGTGGCGGCAAGCGCCTGCTGAAATTCCGAAACCGCAGTCGCCGAGACGGGATCGATCTGAGCTTGGATACCGGCCTTTTCCGCGGATGGCGCTTTAGTCCACTGCGTGCGAAGCGTCTGCGCCTGCGTGAGGGCGGTATTGCCTGCGTCGAAGTGCTGCTTCAGTTGAGTAAATTTATTCGCGGCGGCGTGCTCGCTCTTGAATTTGTTCATCTGCGCGGCCACCGTCGGGTCCTTGAAGTTGATGTCGGCGGGAGTCTCGGAATTAGCGGCGACCCGAGCCTTGATCTGAAAAATGGTCTCGTCCTTTTCCTTGATGGTGATGACGTACATCGCGGCGGGGAGATCGGCAAGTTTGTATTTACCATTCGCATCGGTGGTCGCAGTGCGTTCGGCGGCGCCACCGCCATCGGGTTCGACGGAAACGGTCACGCCGGCCCAAGGATTTCCGTCGGTGCCCTTGACGACGCCGGCGATGGAGCCCGCTCCCTTTGTTTGCGCGGCAACGGGGCCGTTGATCAGGCCAGAAAGAAGAGCTGCGGCGAGCAGGAATGCGGCAACGATGGTGAAATGGATGGCAGTTTTTTTCTTCACGATTTTCCTCCGAAGCCGGGGCTTTCAGGTTCGGCTCGGGTAGCCCGGCTTCGCCCCCTCAAAACCATATTATCGCTCAACTCTGGCCCGATATGCGATGCGGTCAGGCGCGCCAGCTTCGGCGAAGGCCTGCAGGCGCAGCAGGCAGCTGTCGCACGTGCCACAGGCTTCGTCGTTTGACTGATAACACGACCAGGTCAGATGAAGCGGAGCGCTGAGTTGGAGTCCCTTGCGAACGATTTCTGATTTGCGCATGGCGATGACGGGCGTGGCGATTTCGATTTTTGTTTCCGGCCTCGTGCCGGCGCGAATGAG
>DASTCZ010000153.1:0-8892 GCA_035710585.1 Candidatus Acidiferrales bacterium
GAGCGCCTCCGCATTTCGCCCCAGCAGTGCAATCTGCCCTTCGGATTCGTCCTCTGCCGGCAAATCTCCACCATATTTGCGAGCAGGTTGCCCTTTGTCTGGAGCATAAGCTTCCGGAGTCTCCAACTCATCTCCTCCCGCGCCGACCAGCGGAATCGTTGCCAGCGGATGCGCGCCGTCTTCGTCGATGGCGCCTCCACCCGCTTCCGCCTCGGCTTCGCTCGCGGCCAGCGGCACTTCGACTCCCAGTCGCGCCAGCGCTTCGTGCGCCTTCACCTTCCATTGCGCGCGACGAAATCGATTTGCGGCGGTCGTGTACCACTGTACTGCATCGGCAGAATTTCCATTCTGTTCGTAGAGCCGCGCCAGTTCAAACGCCACCATCGCGTCGCGCGTGCTCGTATATAAAGCGGCGAGTTCTCCCGCGGGATCCTTGCTGGTCCGCGCTTTGCGAATTCGCCCCTGAATCCGGCGCCAGTCCATGGCGAGGCATTCTAGCAGCGGGGGCGGCGCGCGCCAACCCGCTGCCCTATCTCGATTGAGGAAACTCGTTGGGCGCGGCCGGTGTCAAATGTGGCGTGCTGGATTGGCTTGAGATCGCGTGGCAGGACGTGCGGTATGCGACGCGCGGGCTCGTGCGCCAGCCCGCGTTTTCGCTGACCATTATCGTGGCGGCGGCTCTTGGCATCGGTGCGACGACAGCGGTGTTCAGTTTGGTCGATCGTGTTTTCCTCCGTCCGCTTCCGTACGCCAATCAGGAGCGGCTTGTGTCCGTGGGGATGACCGCTCCGCTCGATACAAACGAATTTCTTTTCACCCCAGCCTATCTTGCGTTGCGCAAAGCTCCCGGTCCGTTTGAAGCAATCACTTCTTTTCAGGCTGGTGCGTTTTCATGTGACATCTCAGAGCAGAATCCAATCCGCGAACGCTGCCTCCGAGTCGAATCAAATTTCCTCGACACGCTTGGCGTATTGCCGGTCGGTGGCCGGATGTTTTCCCGCGCTGAAGATGTGCCGAATGGTCCTCGGGTCGCGGTGATCTCCTACGGGCTCTGGCGGAGCCGCTTTGCATCTGATCCCGCCGCAGCGGGCCGCGTGATATCGCTCGATGGTGTTCCTACAACGATTATCGGGGTTTTGCCTGAGGACTTCGAGATTCCGACGCTTGCTCCCGCGGACATTCTGATCCCGCAGCAATTGAGCGATGCCCCGGAGCGCGCCATGACCGCGGTGCGCGCCTTCGCCCGAATGTCGCCTGGAGTTTCCACTCCGCAGGCGCGCGCGGCGCTGGCTCCGTACTTTGAGTATGTGCTCGTCACGGTCCCTGCGCCGCTGAGGAAGGAAATGACGTTGACGATACGAAGTGTGCGCGACCGGCAAATCGGCGATGCGCGGATTGCCACCTATGCGCTGTTCGCGTCGGTAATCGCGTTACTTCTGATCGCGTGCGCCAACATTGCCAATATGCTGCTGGCGCGCGCGATCGCGCGCCGCAACGAATTCGCGACGCGCGCGGCGCTCGGAGCTTCCCGCACGCGCCTGGCGCGGCAGGCGCTCGCTGAAAGCATGGTCCTCGGAATTCTGGGCGGTGCTGCAGGGTGTGCACTCGCGTACGCCCTGCTCAGGGTCTTCGTCGCACTCGCGCCATCAAGCTTCCCGAGATTGGCGCAGGCTTCCGTCGATTTGCGTGTACTGGGATTTGCTTTCGGCGTCTCGCTCGCAGCGGGGTTGCTCTTCGGTCTTGTGCCGGCGCTGCGAATGCCACGCGATATCGCAATGAGCGGCTGGAAGGCAACTCCCCGTATTCGCGGCGGGCTGCGGACCGCGTTGTTGACTGCGCAGATCGCGATTTCGCTTGTTTTGCTCAACGGAGCTGCGCTCTTGCTGAGAAGTCTGCAAAATATTGAGAATGTTCCGCTCGGGATCCAGACCGATCGCGTGGTCGTGGCGCATATTGAATTAGGGCGCGTGCGCTACGCGCAGGAAGGCGCACAGCTCGCGTTCTTCGATCAACTCGAGCAGCGTCTTGGTGTGCTGCGAGGCGCGAACGCCTTTGCGGTTACCGACTCCGTGCCGCCGGCAGGCGGAATGCATGGTAGGCCGCTGGCTTCAATTGAAGTCGAAGGCCAAGCGCGTCGCGCGCAGAATACCGGCGAAATGGTCGGCTTCCGGTACGTTACGCCGGGCTACTTTTCCGCGCTCGGCATTCGCCTTTTGCGCGGCCGAACTTTCGACGAGCACGATCGCGCGCCCGGCGCCGACTCGATAGTGATCAGCGAAACGCTTTCGCGGAGATTGTTCGGCAACGACGATCCGCTGAACCGCCATCTTCTGCGAGAGCCTCCGGCGCCGTGGCTCACGGTGATCGGCGTCGTTGCGGACGTTAAGAACAACGGGCCGCAGGATTCAGCCGCGCCTGAATATTACTTGCCGCGAAAATCATCGCCGATACCGGGAGTCCAGGGCCAAGCGGGACGCGCGGCAACTGCGATGATCAGGTCGTCCGTTGATCCTGCATTGGCGGCCTCGGAACTGCGCGACGCCATCTCTGCGGTGGACTCTACAGTACCGATCGAAATTGAAACGATGAAACACCGCGTCGAAGGCGTCACGCAGCGGCCGCGCTTCGACGCAATTTTGCTGATCGCATTCGCGGTAACCGGTACTCTCCTGGCCGCGATCGGATTGTTCGGCGTAACGTCATTTTTCGTCGAGCAGGGCACACGCGAAATTGGCGTCCGCGTCGCCCTGGGCGCCACACCGCGCGAAATTCTTCAATGGACTTTGGCGCACGCGGCGCGCTGGATATCGGTGGGGGTTGTGCTAGGGGTCGGTGCGTCGCTGGCCAGCGCCCGGTATCTGAGATCGTTGCTCTTTCAAGTCGCGCCAGCCGATATGCGAGCATTACTGTTTGCGGTATTTCTGCTCTGTGTGGTCGCTCTTATCGCGGCGACCATTCCTGCCCGCCGCGCGATGCGCGTCGATCCGATCGTCACGCTTCGGCACGAGTAGTCTGATCTAGTTTTCTGCCTTCGCAATGGAATTTGGCGAAGATACGTTCGCGGAAACGCCTTGGGCGCCAGCGGTGGATTTCCTTTTCAGATCGAACGCGCACAACAGATCTCCCGCGAGAAAAATTGCAGCACCTGCGTAGGCAGGAACAAGATGAGAGAATTCTAAGTAGCGAACGGCGAAATGCACTCCCAGTGCAGCACCAAATCCGGTCATTCCGACAAAGCTGAGCAGCTGTACAACGCTTCTCGTCAATTTTGCATGACGCACGATAAAAGCAACCAGCACTCCGCAGGAGAGCAGGCCGCCGCCGAAACCAGCGCGATCATGCGCAATTACGGGAACCAACATCGGCGAGATCGCACGAAGTTGGTTCACGCTGACGTTCATGAATCTCAAATCTTGAGGCACAAACACAACTGTCATTCCCACAACGCAAATAATGCTGCCCGCCATGATCAAACCGATCGCGCAAAAGCCGATCAGACGCCTGCCTATCTTTGCTGAAGGCGATTCCGCAAAAGGCTCGCGTCGCCAGAGCTGAGAGGCTCTTAAACCACCGCCAATCAGGGCGCGCGACTTCCAAAGCCCGTACAGGAAGAGAGGCAAAAGAAATAGAGTCGCGACGCCGTGCCACAAATCGAAGTAACCGTATCCGAGGTAGGCGAGGAAGCTAGTGAACCCCGTTAATCCTGATGCGGCCAGAGCCCACCACGACCAAGCTTCACCCTCGCACATTGGAAACGCTGCGATCCAGAGGTAAATCGCACCGATCGCGAGCAATGTTCCGCCAAACGCGACGCGATCGTGGAACATGAAATGCACCACGCGGATGTTCGCGGCCTGCGCCAGCGCATGCGCATCCATTCCCAAGGCGTGCCTGTCGTGGGGAAGAAGTTCGCCCGTGATGGACTGGAAAACCGCGAATGCGCCGCTGAAGACCAGCGCAGCTCCCACGAGCGAGATAATCGGACGGCCATCGCCGGCCATCCCTTCGATCAATCCGCGGTTATCGCTCTGCGGCATCGCTCGAAAGCTCGGGCAGCGCTAGCTTCTCGCCAGCGCGGCGCGTCCAGCAAACTTTGCTTCGCGACCAAGCTCCTCTTCGATTCGCAGAAGCTGATTATATTTCGCGATGCGATCTGTGCGCGAAGCGGATCCTGTCTTTATCTGTCCCGTTCCCATGGCGACCACAAAGTCCGCGATGAAGGTGTCTTCCGTTTCACCGCTGCGGTGCGAGACGATCGAGGCGAACCCCGCCTTCCGCGCCATTTCGATCGCCTCAATCGTCTCAGTCACCGTGCCGATTTGATTCAGTTTGATGAGAATTGCGTTCGCGATTTTTGAGGAAATTCCGCGCTCGAGACGCCGTGTGTTCGTCACGAAAAGATCATCGCCCACCAGCTGAATTTTCTTTCCGAGCTTCTCGGTCAGCATTTTCCAGCCGTCCCAATCATCTTCGGCCATTCCGTCTTCGATCGAGACGATCGGATATTGTCGAACCCAGTTCTCCCAGAAGTCGGTCATCTGCGCCGACGTCCGCGCAGATTTGTCGCTCTTCTTAAACACATATTTCCCGCTCGCCTTGTCGTAAAACTCGCTGGCTGCCGGGTCGAGTGCGATCGCAACCTGTTCGCCGGGCTTGTAGCCCGCCTTTACGATAGCTTCCATCACCACATCGAGGGCTTCCTCATTGGATTTCAGGTTTGGCGCAAAGCCGCCCTCATCCCCGACTGCGGTCGAATAACCACGCTTGTGCAACACCGCTTTCAAATTGTGAAACACCTCGACGCCCATCCGCAGCGCTTCGCTGAAGCTCGACGCGCCGAGCGGCATGGCCATAAATTCTTGCGGATCGACGGAATTATCCGCGTGCGCGCCGCCATTCAAAATGTTCATCATCGGAACTGGAAGGGTGTTCGCTTCACCTGCGCTCGAATATTTCGCGAGATATTTGTAGAGAGGTTTCTTTTCTGCCGCGGCTGCGGCGCGCGCTGCAGCCATGGAAACGGCCAGGATCGCGTTCGCGCCGAAACTTCCCTTGTTCGGAGTGCCGTCTGCTTCGATCATGCGCCGATCGAGCGCTTGCTGATCGCTTGCATCCATGCCGCGAACGGCGGACGCGATTACGGCGTTGGCGTTTGCCACGGCTTTGAGGACGCCTTTTCCGAGATACCGCGATTTGTCTCCGTCACGCAGTTCGAGCGCCTCATGCTCGCCGGTTGACGCTCCGGAGGGCACCGCCGCTCGGCCCATCGCTCCGCCTTCGAGAAATACGTCCGCTTCCACGGTCGGATTTCCACGCGAGTCCAGAATCTGACGGGCCTTCACTCGTTCAATCCGTGCACCCATGAATTATTCGGGCTCCTCCAGCATGGATTCTTCGCGCACCACGACGACCACGCCATTTTCGCTCACGTGGTAGCGCTTCTTGTCTTCTTCCGGGTCATATCCAATCACGGTGTGCTCCGGCAAATTCACGTGCCGGTCGATGATGGCGTTCCGGATCTTCGAATGCCGCCCGACGTTTACGTGATTGAAGATGATCGAGCCCTGCACATCGCAAAAACTGTTCACGCGCACATCGTACCCGAGCACGGACGTCTCGACGTGCCCGCCGGAAATGATGCATCCGCCCGAAACAATCGAATCCACTGCCGTACCCATGCGCTCCGGGTCGGCAAAGACGAATTTCGCCGGCGGATACTGCTGCTGCCAGGTGCGAAGTATCCAATCGCGGTCGTACAGATTGAACACCGGCGAGACCGACACCAAGTCGATATTCGCGTCGTAGTACGCGTCGATCGTGCCGACGTCCCGCCAGTATTGCGCCCCTTTGCGGTTTTCATCGACGAAGTTGTAGGCAAATATGCGATACTTCGAAATCATTTTCGGAATGATGTCGCGGCCGAAGTCGTGCGAAGAGTTCGGGTCCTCCGAATCCGCGATCAGGATGGGAATCAGCAGTTGCGTATTGAAAATATAGATTCCCATCGACGCGTTTACTTTGTCCGGATTTAGTCGCGACCGCGCAGGATTCGCCGGCTTTTCCTGAAAACTGACGATGCGCCATTGCGCATCCGTCTCCATCACTCCAAATCTTTTCGCTGCCTCTCCCGGTTCCACTTCCAGCGTCGCGACGGTGGCGTCTGCTCCGGCGTCCAAATGTTGCTGAAGCATTTTTTGGTAATTCATTTTATAGATGTGGTCGCCGGAGAGAATGATCACGTAATTCGAGCGCTCGCTTCCGATCGAATAAATGTTCTGGTACACCGCGTCCGCCGTTCCCACATACCACTGGTGCGACACGCGCATCTGCGGCGGCAGCAGCTCGATGAAGTCTCCCAGTCCTAGCAGCGGAAACCAGCCGCGCTTGATGTGCCTGTTCAGGCTCAACGCCTTGTACTGCGTCAGCACGAAAACCCGCCGAAGGTCCGAATTCATGCAGTTCGAAAGCGTGACGTCGATGATCCGGTAGAGTCCGCCGAAGGGAACCGCCGGCTTGGCGCGATCGCGCGTGAGCGGCCACAGCCGCTCCCCCTGCCCTCCGGCCAGGAGCACGCCGATTGCATCGCGCATCAATCCCATAGAATTTGCGGCAGCGCGGAAAACAGTTTGAGCAATTCCGCTTCTCCGGCCGCCATTCTATCAGCACCCAAAGCATCTGACGCGTTCATCAATCGCCCGTCATGGGACACCAAAAAGCCTTTGAAGATAGGCTGAATCCTTGCGTTCTAAACTCCGATAAAACTCGACGCCCGAACATTCAACCGCGGCTTCCATCACATGTGTGCTCGGTCGACATCGAGTAGACTAGAATTTCGTTCAGGAGCTGACATGGATAAGCGAGTAGCCAATGCCGATGCCGCGATCGCTAAACTCACCGATGGCGCCACGATTCTGATGGGAGGCTTCGGCCTGTGCGGGATTCCCGAAAACCTGATCGCTGCGGTGCAAAAAAAGGGCACTCGCGGGCTCACCATCGCGAGCAATAACGCCGGTGTGGACGATTTTGGAATCGGATTGCTGCTGCAAACCCGCCAAGTGAAAAAGATGATTTCCACGTATGTTGGAGAGAACAAATTATTCGAAAAGCTGGTCCTGGCAGGCGAACTCGAAGTCGAACTCAATCCGCAGGGCACTCTCGCCGAAAGAATTCGCGCGGGCGGCGCCGGCATTCCGGCGTTCTTCACGCCGACCGGATTTGGCACGATGATCGCTGAGAATAAGGAGACGCGCGAATTCGGAGGCCGCAAGTACGTTATGGAACAGGCCCTGCGCGGCGATTTTGCGTTCGTCAAGGCGTGGAAAGGTGACCGCTGGGGAAATCTGATGTATCGCAAGACCACGCGGAATTTCAACGCAGTAATGGTCACAGCCGCGGATTACGTGATCGCTGAGGTCGAAGAACTCGTCGAAGTCGGACAATTGCCGCCCGACCAGGTTCACACGCCGGGCGTCTTTGTGAACGCGATTTTTCAGGGCTCGAATTATCAGAAAAGAGTCGAGAAGCGCACCGTTCGACATCGGACTCCCACAGGCGAAGCGCACGCGGCGGCCGAGCCTACCAAGGCTGATGTGATCGCACGTCGTGTGGCAAAGGAATTGCGCGACGGCTATTACGTGAATCTCGGCATCGGCATTCCAACTCTTGTCGCGAATTTTGTTCCTGCGGGAATGGACGTCATCCTCCAATCGGAAAACGGGATGCTCGGCGTCGGCGCATTTCCTTTCGCGGGCGAAGAAGATCCGGATTTAATCAACGCTGGAAAGGAAACGGTCACGGAAATTCCGGGTACCGCTTATTTTTCGAGCGCGGATTCATTCGGCATGATTCGCGGCCGGCATATCGATCTGACCGTGCTTGGCGCGCTTCAGGTGGACGAGCGGGGCAATCTCGCCAATTGGGCGATTCCCGGGAAGATGCTTAAGGGCATGGGCGGCGCGATGGACCTGGTTGCCGGAGCGCAGCGCGTGATCATCGCCATGGAGCACGCCACGAAAGACGACAAGCCCAAGATCATGAAACAATGCTCGCTCCCGCTTACCGGCGTCGGCGTCGTGAATCGAATCGTCACCGAGCTTTGCGTGATTGACGTAACCGCGGATGGCCTCATCCTGAGCGAAATCGCAAAGGATGCGAGGCCCGAACAGGTGCAAGCGATCACAGAGCCCCGGCTGAAAATTGCGCCGGAATTGAAGTCCATGGACGCGTGATACTATGTCTGCCTAATGGAGCACGATTTGGACCCGCACTCCATCGTTGTTGTCAGCCTGCACAGCCCCAAGGAGAAAGTGTGGGGCGAATTGTTGCAGCTCACGCCCGCCGGCGTCACGATCCGCGGCATTGATCTGAATTCTTTCGACGACTTCATTCATCAAGTGAACCAGCCCGATGGCGGCCATATGGGCTTGCCTACGGTGTTTTTGCCGATGCAGCGCGTCGAGCGGATTGCCCTGGATGAGCCAACCGGCGTCATTCCGTCGCTGGAAGAAGTCTTTGCGAAAAAGGTCGGCCGCTCGCTGCGCGAATACCTCACGCTTTTCGCGTGAGCCGCGCCGGAAAATTCCCGATGCAGGCGCGGATCTTCACGGTTCCCAATCAGCTTACGATTCTGCGCCTGGGCTTCCTTCCCCTGTTCCTCATCGCCGCGCTCTATGAGCATTACCGCACCGCGCTGGCTGTGCTGCTCATTGCTGCACTTACCGATACTCTGGACGGCTTCATCGCCCGCCGGCTGAATCAAAAGACTGCGCTCGGAGCCTATCTCGATCCCATCGCGGATAAGTTGCTCCTGTCATCTTCATTCATCGTGCTTTCGCTTAAGGGAAAAATGGCGTGGTGGCTCACGATCATGGTGATCTCGCGCGACGTCATGCT
>DASTCZ010000154.1:0-4694 GCA_035710585.1 Candidatus Acidiferrales bacterium
GAAAGCGGTGAAGCCGCCGGTATCTTCCTGAATGCGCCGGATGCGCTCGAGGTGATTCACGCGGTGCCGCAATTCCTCGCCGCAGCCAAACATCATCGTCGCCGTCGTGCGCATCCCGAGCGCGTGCGCGGTGCGGTGCATGTCTTCCCATTCGTCGCTGGTGCACTTCAGCCGCGAAATTCGCGCGCGAATCTCGTCGTCCAGAATTTCCGCGCCGCCTCCGGGAATGGAATCCAGACCCGCGTCGCGCAATCGCACGATCGTGTCTCGCACCGTGAGGCCAGAAACTTCAGCGATGCACAAAATCTCCGGCGCGGAAAAACAGTGCAAGTGTACCTGCGGATATTTCTGCTTCAACGAGCGCAGAAGCATTTCGTAGTACTCGATGCGCAAGTCTGGATGGAGGCCGCCCTGGAGCAGCACTCCCGTACCACCGAGTTCGAGCATCTCGTCGATTTTCTTGTAGATTTCCTCGAGCGGCAGCACATATCCGTCACGTGCGCCCATCGGCCGGTAGAACGCGCAGAACGAGCAGTACTCGGTGCAGAAATTTGTGTAGTTAATGTTGCGGTCGATCTGGTAGGTGGCGACTCGAGGGTCCGTCTTGCGATTGCGCACGGCCATCGCTTCCATGCCGATGCCGATCAGGTCATCGGAGGCCAGCATTTCGAGCGCTTGTTCCTTGGTTATCGCCATCGTGGCAGGTCGCGCAGGCGAGCTGCGCCCATGAATCTACTCTACAAAAACTTCGTCGCCGCGTCGAATCACGCCTTCGCGCAAGACGACCGCGTACACACCCGCGTAACCTTCGTACTGTTTCGCGACCACTTCGAGTACTTTGGGCGTCGCGTCGGCTGTTTCCGGGTCCAAGGTAATAATCTTGCAGCGCATGTCGCGCTTGGAAATCATCAATTCGACGCGCTCCCCGATTTTCACTCGCTTGCCGATCAACGAATCTTCGTAGCGCTCGCCCCCATTCGTCCAATCCACGACCAGGTTCGCCCGGAATCTCCGCGCATCCGGCTTCACGCCGGTTTCAGCGCAAAGGCCGGCCAGAGTCTTCGTTCCGAAAATCGAGAGTGGACGTGAATCCTGCATACTCCGCTCCGAAAACCGGAACTCCAGCGCGTGTCCGAATTTTCCGGCGAGATGCTCTCGTAGCGCCGCATCGTTTACGTTGAAAGTTCGTCCGTCCTCTGCAATCACGTGACACTGAAAACTCGCCGCATTTGGGTATCCCTCGCTCGTCGGCGCTGGACCCGAAAACCTCGTCTTGAGCAAAATCATCCGCGGCCATGTGCGTGCAGTCACCCACGGGAAATCGGTGTGCTTCGAAGGATCGGCAAACGCGTACACACGATCACCAAGAATTCCGGCGAACGTGACGAGCGCTTCGTCCATTTCTTCCGCGGCCATTCCCTTTACTGGATAGCGACGCAGTTCTCGCAGAGTTCCGGCAACTTTTCGTTCAGATTGGATCTTCATTCGGCTGTCTGCAGCAGGAAATTTATGCGGTTCGCGGCAGCGCGTGGCCGGATTCCGCAAATTCCAGGGGTTTCGCCACGAAGATCAGCCCGGCTTCCGCGCACTGCTCGAAGTAAAGCTTCAATCCCGCCAGGTTGTCGTCATCCAAGGAGAAATCGATGTTTTCGCGGAGGTACCGCTCCAATTCTGCTGCGGGCAGGTCCAGCTTCAAGGATGCTCCCTCCGCAATATCACGAATCCGTGACATTCCAAAGGCCTTCGACGCTTCGAAATCAGCTACAAGCTTCGGGTTCACCACGTCGCGCCTTGCGGCCCACACGGCGAGCACCGCGGGGCGAGCCGTCATTTCGCGCCACTGATGAGCAATATCGTAGACAAAGAGGGAATCGACGCCCGGCACAATCTGCGCGTTCGGATCCCCGCCACAGCAGAACTCTTCCGAAGGTTCCTTGGTGCGAAGTTCCTCCGCCTTGATCGCGATTCGAAGAGCGGGATCGCCGATAATCAGCGCCGCGTCAGCTTCGGCCAACATGGCTGCCGGATCGGGCTCCGCACGCACGAATTGCGGAGAGATTCCCCAGAAATTTCGGCAAAGCAGCTGAACGAGCGCCACGGAACTTCGCGAGCTCGTGTCGAGCGCAATCCGGCGCGCGCGCTCGATCGGTTTTTTCGCAATCAGCAATATACTGCGGACTTCGCTCTTGGCAGCGACCGACATGCCGGGCAGGATCGCCAGATTTTCGATTCGTTGGTACTCGATGGCAGGAATGATCGCAATGTCGGCCGCGCCCTGGCGCAGAGCGTCGGCGCATTTCGAAGGGACCGTAAAGGAAAGATCGTAGCGGCCGGCCAAAGGACCGTCGGTAAAGCCCCACACGAGCGGCGCGGTGTTCAGAAATTCAACGATCGAGATTCTCAGCCTAGCCATAGCCCAATGTTGCAGCAGTTTACCAGAGTCCGTCGTGCCAAGCAGGTACGCAGTAGAGATACCAATCGGGGGCGGGCAAAGCTGCGTTTGCCGATGCGAGGGCTTCTGAAAGACAACGAAATGTCTGGTATAAAACCTGTTTCGAGTTTGTATCTTTGTGCCTTCGGAGGTTTTCCATGAAGCGAATGTTGCCTGTCACCGCGCTAGCGCTTTCGATCTTTTTGGCACCAGCTCTAGCCGGGGGCATGCAACAATCCGGACAGCAGAATCCGCCAGCGGCACAGACACCCTCCGCGGAAGCGCCCCAAAGACCTCTGCCGACGATCGCGGCGCGCACGAACGGCATGCAGAAATTCGACGGGTACATTCCGTTTTACTGGGACGCCCGCGCGGGAAAAATCTGGCTCGAGATCAACAGGTGGAATACCGAATTCCTGTATCTCGATACGCTTTCCGCCGGAATGGAGCAAAACGACGTTGGTCTCGATCGCGGTCAGCGCGGCGGCGAGCACATCGTCAAGTTCGAGCGGTCCGGTCCGCGAGTTCTCCTGATTCAGCCGAACTATGCGTTTCGCGCCATCACGGACAACGCCGACGAACGGCGCAGCGTGGAGGAATCATTTGCCCAATCGGCGATCTTCGGATTTGACGTCGCGGCCGAGGAAGGCTCATCGGTCCTGGTGGACGCCACGAATTTTTTCGTCCGCGACGCGCACAATGTGATCAATACGCTGCGGCGCTCGCAGCAGGGCACGTTCCGCCTCGATCCTTCGCGCTGCGCTTTCTATCTGCCCAGTACGAAAAACTTTCCGAAGAATACGGAAGTTGAAGCGACGCTCACGTTCGTAAGCGACGAGCCTGGCCCGCTGGTGCGCGAAGTTACGCCTGACCCCTCATCAATGACTCTGCGGCAGCATCACTCTTTCATCGAGCTGCCGCCGCCGGGATATAAGCCCCGCGATTACGATCCACGCTCTAGTTTTTTCGGTATCCAATTTATGGATTTGGCGGCTCCGGTCGGCGAGCCGTGGATGAAGCGGTACATCTCGCGCCATCGCCTGCAGAAAAAAAACCTCTCGGCGGCGATGAGCGAGGCCGTGCAGCCGATTGTCTATTACGTGGATAACGCGACGCCAGAACCGATCCGCTCGGCACTGGTGGAAGGCGCGAGCTGGTGGAACCAGGCGTTTACGGCAGCCGGATTTAAAGACGCATTTCAGGTGAAGGTGCTTCCGCAAGGCGAAAGCACGCTCGACATCCGCTACAACGTCATTCAGTGGGTCCACCGAGGCGAGCGAGGCTGGTCAAACGGCTCTCCAATCATCGATCCGCGAACCGGCGAAATCATCAAGGGAATCGTCACGCTCGGTTCGTTGCGCGACCGTCAGGACTATCTCATCGCCGAAGGCCTGCTCGCTCCGTACGCAAAGAGCAATGAGGTCTCGGCCAAAGCTATGCAAATGGTGCTCGCGCGTATGCGCCAGCTCGCCGCGCATGAAGTGGGCCACACGCTCGGACTGCAACACAATTTTTCAGCCAGCACGGTTGGCCGTGCTTCGGTGATGGACTATCCGCCGCCTGTCGCCACGATCGGGGCCGACGGCGCGCCCGATCTAACGAACGCGTACGCAGTCGGGATTGGAGAATGGGACAAGGTCTCCATCGCGTTTGGCTATTCCGATTTTGCTCCCGGCACCGACGAGCACGCCGCGCTGAACAAAATCATGAACGACGCGTACTCGCGCGGCCAGCGCTACCTGACGGATCAGGATGCCCGGCCCGCATCGGCGGCGAGTCCCTACGCGCACCTTTGGGATTCCGGCTCAAACGCGGTCGATGCATTAGCGCAGACGATGAAGGTTCGCGCCGCCGCGCTGCAACGCTTCGGCGAGAACAACATCCGCACCGGCGCTCCGCTCGCTACGCTGGAAGATGTGCTCGTGCCGCTTTACATGTTTCATCGCTACCAGGTAGAAGCGGCCGCAAAGGTAATCGGCGGCGGCGACTATTCCTTTGCTCTGCGGGGAGATGCGCTGACGCCGCTTAAACCCGTTCCACCCGCCGAGCAGCGCCGCGCTCTCGAAGCGGTTTTGGCGACGCTCACACCCGAAGCCCTGGCCTTACCGGACTCGTTGCTGAAAATAATTCCGCCGCGCCCTCCAGATTATCCGCAAACGCGCGAGGACTTCCGCAGGCGCACCTATCCGACGTTTGACGCGCTCGCCCCGGCCGAGGCAGCCTCAAGCCACATTGTTTCGTTTTTGTTCGATCCCGCGCGAGC
>DASTCZ010000155.1:0-3082 GCA_035710585.1 Candidatus Acidiferrales bacterium
GCGCACGAGCGCATCCTCTTCGAGCAGCACCTGCGCGCCCGCCGCGAAGGTCAGCTCACCGGCCAGCGCATGCTCATGCCGCTCGTCGCCGCGCTCTCCCCGCGCCAGGAAGTGATTTACGCGCAAATCGCCGAGGAGCTCACCGCCAATGGTTTCGACGTGGCGCCCATCGGCCCGCGCAGCGTCGCCATCCACGCCACGCCCGCCGGGATCTCCGCCGGCGACGCCGAAAGGCTGCTCGTCGAAATCCTCGACGGCGTCGAAAGCGAAAATCGCGCCATCTCCATGGACTGGCTTCAGTCGCGCATCGCCGCCTCCACGGCGTGCCACGCCGCGATCAAAATCAATATGCCGCTCGAGCAGAAAAAAATGGAATGGCTGCTCGCCGAACTCGCGCACACCGAGGCGCCCATGAGCTGCCCGCACGGCCGTCCCGTCGTGCTGCGCTACTCCGTGCGCGATCTCGAGCGGGCGTTTCACAGGATCTGAGCGCGTGAAATTTGGGATTTTGGCCACGATTGCCGCCTGCGCATATGTGAGCTCGATCGTTATGATTTTTCGCGCGCTTTTCGATGAGGGATCCCTAGTAGACCAACTAAATACACTTCTTCCCACCGAGAGACGGCTCAATCACTTTCCGTCCACGTGGCAGCTCGGCAAATTTCGCAGGCTCTATCGTCTCCATTTTCCAGGCAGTTCAAGATTATGGCGGAATGATCGATTGTCGATCATTGCTATGTCCCTCATGCTGCTGGCCCTTGTTTTTGTGTATTTGGCCGGAACTCACTGGCCGCGAATGTGAGCGAAATGAAAAAGCTCATCATCGCCATCGACGGCCCCGTCGGCTCCGGCAAATCCACTCTCGCGCGCCGCGTCGCCGAAATTCTCGGCTACACCTATCTCGATACCGGGGCGATGTACCGCGCGCTCGCCCTCAAGGCCATCCGCACGGGCGCGCCGCTCGATGACGAAGCCGCACTCGAATCGCTCGCCACCGTCACGCGCATCGATCTCGTCGGCGGCGAAGACGGCCACCGCGTGCTGCTCGATCGCGAAGACGTGAGCGACGCGATCCGCACGCCAGACGTCGGCCAGGCTGCGTCCAAAGCCGCCGTGCTTCCCGGAGTGCGCCGCGTGCTCGTCGCCGAGCAACGCCGCGCCGGAGCCGCAGGCGGCGTGGTGATGGAGGGCCGCGATGTCGGCACCGTGATCTTCCCCAACGCCGAGCTGAAAATATTTCTGGATGCATCGGTCGAAGCGCGCGCGGAACGCCGCTGGCGCGAGTACCTGGAAAAAGGAGAGAAGCGCGAACTCGCCGGCGTGGAAAAGGAAGTCCGCGAACGCGATCAGCGCGATAAAACCCGCGCCGCCTCGCCTCTGGTGCGCGCCAAAGACGCCGTCATCGTGGACAATTCAGCGATGGATGCGGAGGAAACAGCGAGATTGGTGGCCCTGCTGGCTCGCGAACGCGAAGCGGAATTGAAGCGGAAGGCAGCTCCGTAGTGGAATCGAACGAACGATTCCGGCTAGCTCGGCGCCGACATCGACGACAAAAACTCCGCGTTGTTCTTGGCTTTCGTCAATCTTCCCAACAGAAGCTCCATCGCTTCCACCGGCGAAAGCGGGCTCAGCACCTTGCGCAGCACCCAGATGCGGTTGAGTTCGTCGGCCGGCAGCAGCAGCTCGTCCTTGCGCGTGCCCGAGCGCAAAATGTCGATCGTCGGGAAGATGCGCTTGTCCACCAGCCGCCGGTCCAGGTTGATTTCCATGTTGCCGGTGCCCTTGAACTCTTCGAAGATCACGTCGTCCATGCGGCTGCCGGTATCGATCAGCGCCGTGGCGATGATCGTCAGCGAACCGCCTTCTTCCACGTTTCTCGCTGCGGCAAAAAATCTGCGCGGCCGCTGCAAGGCGTTGGCGTCGATACCGCCCGAAAGGACTTTGCCCGAGGGAGGCGTCACCGCGTTGTAGGCGCGGCCCAGGCGCGTGATCGAATCGAGCAGGATCACCACGTCGCGCTTGTGCTCCACCAGGCGCTTGGCCTTTTCGAGCACCATTTCCGCCACCTGAATGTGCCGCTGCGGCGGCTCGTCAAACGTTGAGCTGATCACTTCGCCCTTCACCGTGCGCTGCATGTCCGTCACTTCTTCCGGGCGCTCGTCGATCAGCAGCACGATCAGCGCTACTTCCGGATGGTTGGCGGTCACCGAATTCGCGATCGATTGCAGCATCATGGTCTTGCCGGTGCGCGGCGGCGCGACAATCAAGCCGCGCTGGCCCTTGCCGATCGGACAGAGCATGTCCAGCACGCGCCCGGTCAGGTTCTCCTTCGTCGTTTCCAGGCGCACGCGCTCCTGCGGGTAGAGCGGCGTCAGGTTGTCGAAGAAAATTTTATTGCGCGCTACCTCGGGGTCCTCGAAATTGACCGCTTCCACCTTGATCAGCGCGAAGTAGCGCTCGCCGTCTTTCGGCGGACGCACTTGTCCCGAGACGGTGTCGCCCGTGCGCAGATCGAATTTGCGGATCTGCGATGGCGACACGTAGATGTCGTCCGGCCCCGGCAAATAGTTGTATTCCGGAGCGCGCAGGAATCCGAATCCGTCCGGCAGGCATTCCAGCACGCCTTCGGAGAAGATCAGTCCGTTTTTCTCCGTCTGTGCGCGCAGGATCTGGAAGATCAATTCCTGCTTGCGCATGCCGCCGGAGCCCGGGATTTCCAGGTCCTTGGCGATTCTCGCCAGGTCGGTGATGTTTTTTTCTTTTAGTTCTGCAAGGCTGACGCTCATTTGTTTAGCTTCCTTCAATTTTGCTTCTGCTCTCCGCCCGCCGTGGCGGGCTGAAATTTGGGTGTTGCCGGCGCCGGGGAACGTCATAGCGTCCGGTTTTCCTGCTGCCGCCGTTCGAATCCACGCCGGGCCGGACTACGGTCGTTCACTTCCGCGAACAGCCTTCGGCGGCCGGAAACAGCACAGCTTCAGCAATCAATCTCGTTTGAAAAATCCCTGCTACGCGGTATGCGCGCCCGGCGGGTTGCAGCCGCCGCGCGCCCGGAAAATTCAGTTCGTGAGTCCCTGATCTTCCT
>DASTCZ010000156.1:0-2554 GCA_035710585.1 Candidatus Acidiferrales bacterium
GCCGAAATCCTCAGCGCACGCGAATTCCGCCAAGCCAACGAGCCGAAGAGCTGGCTCGCGCAGATGTGGGACCGCTTTCTGAGCTGGATCTGGCGGCTCATCACGCGAATCTTCGGCGCCGCAAATAACAAAGTTGTCCAAAAAACGGTACTTTACGGCGCGATCGTGGTTGCGTTTCTCTTGCTGGCGTGGACGCTCGTGCGAACTATGTCGATGGCCGCGCGCCGGGAAAACCTGAAGCTTGCCGCTTCACCGCCAGCAGGGAGGACGTGGAGCCAATGGGCGCGCGAGGCGATCGCCGCCGCGAACGCAGGAAACTATCGCGCGGCAATTCACGCCGCATATTGGGCCGGAGTTTATCGGCTGGCGGAGATTGGCACGTGGCAGCTCGACCTCGCGCGTACGCCGCGTGAATACTTAAGAATGCTGCAGCGCGCATCGCATCCCGGCAGCCAGCAAGCCGCAGGTGCGGATGCGGCCACATCAACTTCGACTGACGCCCCCGTTCGAACCAGTTCACTTGCGGATCCCTCGGTGCGCGCGCGCCGCGCGGAAGCTCTCGCAACTCTCACGAATCGGCTCGAAGCCGTCTGGTACGACAATCAGCAGGCCACGCAGGAAGATTTTCAAATCGCCGTGCAAAATCTGGAGACGCTGGAATGCCGGTTCCCCTCGATGCCGCAGACCGCAAGCTCGTAATTGCGGCGGCGATCCTCCTCGTGGCGATGGTCGGCGCGGCCGCCGTGCTCGCGCCGCAAGAGCAGATCGAGGGGCCGACCGGTTCGAGCTATTTTGCGACGGCGAATGGCTCGAAGGCTGCTTACTTGTTGTTGCAACAACTCGGATATCGTGTGGACATCTCGACGTCGGCACTCGCCGATCTCCCCGATCCTCAGCAGGGCGACGTATTGGTGCTTGCAGAACCCGCGCAGGGCGCGATCGGCAAGGCGGACCGAGAGCGGCTGCAGCAATTCATGCGCGGAGGCGGGCTGGTCATAGCGACGGGCTTCGCGGGCGCCAACGCTTTGCTGGGTCAGACCACTGAGCCGCTGAACCCCCTTGCATCGGAAGAGAAGCAGTACCCGGCCATCGGCGTGAGTGTGCTCACGCGCGGCGCGCCAAAGATCTGGATGGCTGCTCCCACGCGATGGAGCCGCTCGCAGCCCGCTTCGCAGCTTTATGGCTCGGGCTCAGACGTCGTCGCGGTTTTGTATCCCGTCGGTTCGGGCGGAGCGATCTGGATGGCTGGACCCACGCCGCTCACCAATGCCGGAATCAGTCGCGAAAATAATTTGGAATTCGTGCTGAATTGTTTCGGGCCAACAGGGCGGCACGTAATCTGGGACGAGTATTACCACGGCGCGCGCGCATCGCTGAGCAGCTACATGTGGGGAACTCCGATCGCGTGGGCGCTGGCGCAGGCCGGCCTCGTTTACTTGCTCCTGTTGGCGGGATATGGGCGGCGCACGGGGCCGCTGCGCAAAGCCGCCGTCGAATCGCGGCTGTCTCCACTCGAGTTCGTCGAAACGCTCGGCGCGCTCTACCAACGCGCGCACGCGGCTTCGAGCGCGGTGGAAACTTGCTGGAACCGTTTTCGATTTTTGGTTACGCGCCGGCTGGGTCTTACGCCGAAGGCCACCACGCGGCAGATCAGCGATGCCGTGCGTGACCGGCTCGGTTGGCGCGAGCCCGGCCTGTACGAAGCGCTCAGCCGCGCCGAGCGTGCTGCGTATCAGCCGGATCTAACCGATAAAGATGCCTTGCAAATTGTGGAGTCGCTCGAACAATATGTCGCGCTGCTACAGCTCGATCGCGCGGCCGGAGCGGCAAGGCCTTCGTAGCAAGCGAAATCTCAGTTGCAGCTGCAGTGGGACGAGCAAGTTCACCCGGGAGAAAATTGAATGGCGGAGCAAGTCGCTCGATTTGCAAATCATGTTCGCACGCAGATGGCCCGGGTGATCGTCGGCCAGCACGAAGCCGTGAATCAACTGCTGCTCGTCGTTTTGTGCGGTGGACACGGACTGATTGAAGGCGTTCCCGGGCTTGCCAAGACGCTCGCCGTCAAGACACTCGCGCGCATCGGCCGGCTCGATTTCCGCCGCGCGCAGTGCACGCCCGATCTGATGCCCGCCGACGTGATGGGCACAAACGTCTTCAATCTTCAGTCGGGAACGTTCACGTTGCACCGCGGGCCGATCTTCACGGACCTCTTGCTGGTGGACGAAATCAACCGCACGCCTCCGCGCACGCAATCGGCGCTGCTTGAATCGATGGAAGAGCGGCAAGTGACCATCGATGGCGTGACGCATGTGCTGTCGTCGTTTTTCACCGTGTTCGCGACGCAGAACCCGATCGAATTCGACGGCACCTATCCGCTCCCGGAAGCGCAGCTTGACCGCTTTCTAGTGAAGATCCGCATCACCTATCCGGACGCCGCCGAAGAATCGGAGATGCTGCGGCATCACCAGGAAGGATTCGATGCGCGCAATCTCGATAGGCTCGCCCTCGATCCTCTGCCCAGTGACTGGCTTGCTGGCGCGCGAGCGGAAGTCGC
>DASTCZ010000157.1:0-6556 GCA_035710585.1 Candidatus Acidiferrales bacterium
CGGCGGCAGCTTCCATTCCGGAATCATCTCTACTTTTACGGTGTAGCCGCTGAGCGTGTACGGCGCCAGACAGACGCGATCTGTAGCGAATGCGCCATCGCGCGGGTCCCAGAGCATGTCGGGCGAGTAGCGAATCGAAAAACTACTTTCGTCGCTCGTCACATCCAGAAACGGATTCTGCGCTAGTGCGAGCAGGCCGTGGTGATCTGCGAAACGCAGAAAGATCCCGAAATCCTTCGCCGAGGCGCGCTTCGTCCACGAGCGGTTTCGCGGGACGTAGGTTGATTGGGCCGACTGCGACAGGCGCGCGGCGATCGGCGTCACGCTGTCTACGCGAAACGAATTCGATTCGCCCGTTCGCTGCACGAAAATCTGTTTGCTCACGAAATGCCACGTGGGTCGAAGCTCGTATCGAACGCGAATCTCGAAGTTCTGCGCGGTGAAATCGAATTCGACCCGATCCAGTGACGCGCGACGCGACGGCCTCGGCAAGTCCACGCTGCGAATGTCTTTCCCATCGATGGCGAGCGAGAACGCGTCGTCTTCGAATGCGAAGGTTCGCGACGAGGAACGATCTTCTACAGAGGCAAGCCCGCGCTCGCCAAATCGCGCCGTGCTAAAACTATTTTGGAGTTGGGCGGTAGGCGGGAATGCGAAGGCGGACGCCGCCGAACTCGCGCAAATCAGAACCAGCGCGCAAATCAGCGACAGTCGACGACTCGATGTCGCCGTCACGCTCGCGGGCGTTTCGCTGCTTTTGACGATTTAGACGTTGGCTTGGCCCGTGGCGCGCTTTTTCTCTCAGTAGCGGCCGCCAACGCAATTTCTCCGGCGCCATCGGACGGCTCGCAAGTATGGATCTCGGGGGCCACGGAAGTTTCCTTGCGAAAACGGCGCGCCAGCTCGTCGGAAAATCTCCCGGCGTGTTCTGCGGCCACGAGATTTACAGTGCACCCGCCGAATCCTCCACCGGTCATGCGCGCGCCGAAGCAGCCGGGAAGCGCCGCAGCAATTTCAACCATCGTATCCAGCTCTTTGCAGCTCACTTGAAAATCGTCCTTGAGGCTTTCGTGAGAAGCCGTCATCAATCGCCCCGCTTCGGCGAAGTCCTTCCGGCCGAGCGCGGCTACCATCTCGTGTACGCGCGCGATCTCGGTGGTGACGTGTCGCGCGCGGCGCCGAACGTTTTCCGGCCACGCTTCACTCTCTTGTGCGATCTCTTCCCAGCTTACGTCGCGGAGCGTGCGTACGTTGTGATGCCGCAACCGCAGCCGCTGCACAGCTTCTTCGCACTCCTTGCGGCGTTGATTGTATTCCGAGCCGACCAGCTTGTGTTTCGCCATCGTATTTGCAACGACGATGCGCACTTGCGACGAATCGAGCGGCACGGAAACAGTTTCCAGCGTCCGGCAATCGATCAAAATCGCATTTCCCGCCGCGGCGCGGCACGCCACAAGCTGGTCCATGATCCCGCAGCGCATTCCCACATAGTCGTTTTCGGCCCGCTGGCACAAAGTAGCGATGCGGGAACGATCCAGTCTGCGATGATTTGTTTCCAGCAAGGCAAACGCGGTGGCCACTTCGATCGCGGCGGAAGAACTCAGCCCCGCGCCGATCGGAACGTCGCTCGAAATGAGCATATCCGCGCCGTTGAGGTGTTCCCCCGCCTGCGCAAGCGACCAAGCTACGCCGCGAATGTACGCGGACCAGTGGCCTTGCGGAGCCCGGCCGTCGTTCAGCGCGCACTCGATCGTCTCGTTGAATTGATCGGAGTGGAATCGGAGGCGGCGATCCGGGCGCGGCGCGATGAGTACCGTGCAGCGGCGGTCGATTGCGATCGGCAATACAAATCCTTCGCTATAGTCGACGTGTTCGCCGATCAAATTGACGCGTCCCGGAGCGCTGAATACGCGAGGAGCCGACTGAAAGCGGTTCTGGAACTGCCGGCGCAGCTTTTCTAAATCCGTCATCTTCGAACGAGAGCGAGCGAAAATTACGATCGAGAGCAGGGACAGCCGAAATTATATCACTGCCTGCGAGTGTGTTCAGGCGGGCAGGCCCGCAACTTTTTGACATTAGGAGTGTTTGACGAAATGGGCAGAGTGAGCACTTCATTGGCGCTCTGACGGGGGAATTCGTTACCGTGAGGTGGTCCAATGAGTGCATTCTCAACGAAATCGAAGCTCGTTCCCTGGGTTCTCGTAGCCGCGGCGTTTGCGATTCCTGTTTACGCGCAATCACAAAGCAGTTCCACATCTAGCGCCACATCGACGCAGTCCGCTCCCGCAACGATCCAAGACCGCCGCGAAAATCAGCAGGACCGAATCGCGCAGGGGGTGAACAGCGGGCAGCTCACACCGGGCGAAACTGCAAATCTGGAAACGAAGGAAGCGGCGCTCAACGGCGAAATCGCCGCGGACCGCAAGGCGAATGGCGGCACGTTGACGCAGACCGAAAAGCAGCAAGTGAATCAGCAGCAGAATCAGCTCTCGAAGCAGATCTACACCGATAAACACAATTCAGCGAGCGATCACTTCGGCAACAGCGAAGTCGGCCAGCGCCAGGAAAATCAGCAAGACCGCATCGCGCAGGGAATCAACAGCGGACAGCTCACGGCGGGCGAGACGGCGAAACTCGAAACCAATCAAGCCGCGATCAACCAGCAGGTGAAAGCAGACCGCCAGGCGAATGGCGGAACGCTGACGCCCGCGGAGAAAAAGCAGATCAACAAGGAACAGAACCAGCAGTCGAAAAACATCAACCGCGCAAAGCACAACGGCCGGCGCGGCCCGCACTGAAAAACTGCGTACCCTCTCAATGTAATCCAATGCTCTCCGGTTCGCCGGAGAGCATTTTTTTTGCGGTCGAAAATCACCGCGCGAACCTACCGCGCGCGTGTAGTATTGTGCTCACCTGAAATTTCGTCACCGGGGAAAATCGTGCTCGTTGTAATCGAAAACGACTATGACGCGTTGAGCCGCGAAGCCGCGCGCATCGCCGCAAATGCGCTGCGCACGAAACCGCATCTCGTGCTTGGGCTCGCCACGGGCAGCACGCCCATCGGCTTTTACCGGGAATTGGTCCGATTGCACCGGCAGGAGCGCCTCGATTTGTCGAATGCAGTGACCTTCAATCTCGATGAGTATCTGGGACTGCCCGCCGCGCACCCGCACAGCTTCCACACTTACATGCGTCAGAAGTTTTTCGATTACGTGAACGTAAAACCGGAGAACATTCACATCCCGGATGGAACCGTGCGCGCGAATCACGACGCCTATTGCGAGGAGTACGAAGCCGCAATTCGCGCCGCAGGCGGCATCGATTTGCAGATTTTGGGAATTGGCAAGGATGGGCACATCGGTTTCAACGAACCTACGTCCAGCCTGGCATCGCGTACGCGTCCAAAAACGCTTACGCGCGAAACGCTAGAGGCCAATCGAGCGCATTTCGCAAAGAACGAAGCGCAGCCGAGAGCGGCGATCACGATGGGGATCGGAACGATTCTCGATGCGCGAAAGATACTGCTGCTCGGTTCCGGAAAAGAGAAGGCGCGAGCGGTGGCGCTCGCTGTGGAAGGACCTATCACCTCGTCGGTATCGGCTTCAGCGCTGCAACTGCATCGCGACGCGACAGTGCTTGTCGATCGCGAGGCGGCGGCGGACCTGAAGCACCGCGAATACTATGAAAACGTCCTTGCCATGACGCGCGAACTTACGCCGGAGAGATTGTGGTGAAGCTGGAACGAGGAGGAAGGAACTCATGAGAAGACTCGCGCTGGCAGCCGCCGTAGTAATGCTTCTGCCCGCCTGTGTGGCCGCGCAGGAAACCGAGACGGAAATGGCGGCCGGGAAAAATGTGATGAAACAGATCTCCGAACTCGATCAATCGCTCGGCGTGCAGCGGATGGTGGCGAAGCTGACGCAGGCTGATACGGGACGCGACGCGGTGATCGCTCGCGTGAAGCAACTGCTCGATACGGACCTCATGCCGATGTCGGACTGGATCACCAAACATCCGGAAGTAGGATTCGAAGAGAAGCAGGCCGTCGAGAAATTGACCGGATATTTGGAAGCACACGACTTTGACGTGACGAAAGGCGTCGCGACGCTTCCGACCGCTTTCGTCGCGAAGTACAAGCGCGGCACACCAGGCCCGAATCTGGGCGTGATCGTGGAATATGATGCCTTGCGCGGAACGCAAGGGCCGTTTCACGGCGATCAACACAGCGCGCAGGGGCCGGTTGGTCTCGCCGCCGCAATTGCCATTGCGGAATTTCTCACGCAAACACACACAGCTGGAACGGTGACGGTGTACGGGTGCCCGGCGGAGGAGCGGATGCCGCCGGAGGCGAAAGTGCTGATGTGGAATGCCGGCGTGTTCAAGGGCGCGGATGTAATCGTGCGCAGCCATTCTTTGATTTCGACCACGCGCCCGGCGGCGGGTTTTGGTACATGCTGCATGAACATTGACGGCGTGAAGTACACGTTCTACGGCGCGCCCGCGCACCAGCTTACAGCTTGGAACGGAAGAAATGCGCTCGAAGCGGTGATCAAGCTCTTCAACAACATTGACAGCGTGCGAAGCAACATGCGGCCGGAAGCGCGCATTCAGGGTGTGATTACCGAAGGCGGCGCTGCGCCGAATGTTGTGCCTGACAAAACTTCGGCTGATTTTTATATTCGCTACCCGGACGCCGTTTATCTCGAGCAGGTGACGGCGTGGGTGGACGATGCCGCGCGCGCAGCGGCGCTGGCGACAGGCACGCGCGTCGATATCGATCATTACGGAAAAAATCGCGACGGCATTTCCGTTGCGACGCTCGAAGAGCTTGCCTTTGCGTATATGAAAATGTTCGGCGCCACCGGCATCGTCGAACAACCCGGCAAGCCGCAGGGATATGACGAAACAGGCGCGGTCTCAATGCAGATTCCAGGCATGGAAGTGACGGCGAAGTCCTCGAATTTTTCCAACCACACCTATGGAATGGAAGCCGATGCGCTGACCGACGTGGGACATCGCGGCTTCACTGTGGACGCAGAGACGATGGCAGCGGTGCTTTACGATTTTGCGACGCACGAAGACTATCGCACGGCGGTGAAGACTGAATTTACGCGCATCCAGTCTCTCTTTGGCGAATATCAAGCAGCGCTCCAGAAATCCTATCCCAAGCCGGAGATCGCCGGCCCGAAACAATAGAAGCTCTGTCGTGAAACAGGGCCCTTACATCGGCAGCGCGGTTCCGCGGAAGGAAGGCCGCGATAAGGTTACTGGCTGCGCGCGTTACGTGGACGACCTCTCGTTTCCCGGCATGATTTATGGCGCGACGGTGCGCAGCGCAATTCCTCGCGGGCACATCCGCGGCATTCATTTCGATTCCGCGATTGCATGGAATGAGTTCACCGTAGTCACTGCCCGCGATATCCCCGGCAAAAATGTGATCGCGCTGATCGTTGACGATCAACCCTGCCTCGCCAGCTCGATGATCAACCATCCGGATGAGCCAATCGTGCTATTGGCTCATCCCGATCCTTACGCGCTCGAAAAAGCACGGCGAGCGGTGCGCATTGACGCGGCGTCGCTACCTGCGATTTTCACCATCGAGGACTCGCTCGCGAAGACGCAAGTCATCTGGGGCGAGGACAATGTCTTCAAGACTTATCACGTGCAGCGCGGAGACGTGGATGCGGCGTGGAAGGAAGCGGCTCAGGTCGTCGAAGGAGAATACTTCACCGGCGCGCAAGAGCAGCTCTACATCGAGCCGAATGGAATGATCGCCATCGCGAACCCATCAGATGGCGTCACCGTGTGGGGTTCGATGCAATGTCCTTTTTATGTGCACAAAGCGCTGATGGCGGTTTTTGGCTTGCCGCGCGAGAAAGTGCGAGTCATCCAGACGGAAACCGGCGGCGGGTTCGGCGGCAAGGAAGAGTATCCGTCGATGATTGCAGCGCACGCGGCGCTGCTTGCGTGGAAATCCGGGAAGCCTGTGAAGATGATCTACGACCGCGCCGAAGACATGGCGGCAACGACCAAGCGGCATCCATCGCGCACTCGCCACCGCACTGCAATCGACCGAGAGGGAAAATTGCTCGGGATGGAGATTGATTTTGTGATCGATGGCGGCGCGTACGAGACGCTTTCGCCTGTAGTGCTGTCGCGCGGCACGATTCACGCCGCCGGGCCGTACAACTGTCCGAATGTGCGGATCAACGCACGCGCCGTGGCAACAAATGCTCCCCCACATGGAGCATTTCGCGGCTTTGGGGCGCCGCAGAGCATTTTTGCACTTGAGCGGCATATGGATCTGGTCGCTGACCGAGCTGGTCTGAGCCCCGCGGAATTTCGCCGGCGAAATTTCATTCGCCGGGGACAGACAAGCGCCGTCGGTCAACTGATGCGCGAAGAAGTGGCTTTCGAAAAGCTCCTCGACAGGGCGCTGGAACTTTCGGACTACGACACAAAGATGAAGCGCTTTGCCGCCGAAAATCCCTCGCGGCGGGTGAAAAAGGGTATGGGCATTGCGACGTTCATGCACGGCGCCGGATTTACAGGTTCG
>DASTCZ010000158.1:0-14471 GCA_035710585.1 Candidatus Acidiferrales bacterium
CCTTAGCGGCGTCTTCTTCATCGCCGTGCTGGGGAGCGGTGCGCCATTGCAATCGGGTTACAGTTATGTTATGTTAAGCGCCGAAGCTGTGTCAAGTCTATTATTTTCATGTATTTAGGGCGGAGGCGCCCCGGATTTGACCGAAAAAAAGCGTATCCTCAAATCCACCTCCGTCATCTCGCTCGCCACTCTCACGAGCCGCATTCTTGGTTATATTCGCGACCAGCGCGTCGCGCTCCTGCTCGGTACAACTCTTTCAGCCGACTCGTTTTACATCGCCTTTCGGCTTCCCAATTTGCTTCGCCGATTGGTCGCCGAAGGCGCCATGTCCGCCGCTTTTGTGCCCGTCTTTACAGGCTATCTCGTTGAAAAACCGGAACGCGAAGTCTGGCAGTTTGCAAATCGTATGTTTTGGACACTCGCTGTCATCGCCGCCGGGCTGACTGTTCTCGGCATCGCATTTTCGCCCGCTCTCGTCCACGCACTCACCTTAATGGGCGGCAATCACGGCCAATGGACAGAAGCCATCGCTCTCAACCGCATTATCTTCCCATTTCTCTTCTTCATCGCGCTATCCGCGCTCGCGATGGCCATCCTCAATAGTCTGCATATATTCGGCTTGCCTGCTATAACTCCAGCCTTGTCGAATCTCTGCATCATCGCCTTTTCAACCGCGGCAGTCTGGCGTTTGTTCAGGTCGCCCGCCGTCGCGCTGGCCGTGGGAGTTGTCGTCGGCGGGGCAGTGCAGTTTTTTTCTCAAGTCCCGCAGCTGATTCGGCGAGGCATGATCTTTAAGCCGGACTTCTCCCTAAGCGATCCCGGAATCCGTCGTGTCGGCCGGCTGATGATTCCCGGTATTTTCGGTTTCGGTGTGGCTCAGCTGAATTTTTATATCGACACCATCTTCGCCACTTCGTCCCGCATGCCCGGAGGAAGCGTCACGGCGCTCTATTACGCCGATCGCGTCATGGAGCTTGTCCTTGGCAGCTACGCCGTCGCGGTTGCCACTGCGATTCTTCCTATGATGTCTCGCCAGGCCGCGGCGCGCGATTTCCGCACGCTGAAGCAAACCATCAGCTTCTCCGTCCGGATCGTTTCCTTCATCACCATCCCAGCCACCGTGGGCATGATGATCCTGAGCCAGCCCATCATTCGCGTTTTATTCCAGCACGGCCAATTTGTCGCCGAATCTACTCGCCTGACAGCCTGGGCGCTGATTTTCTATGCGATGGGTCTTCCCGCGATTTCCGCCGTCAAGTTGATCGTCCAGGCGTTCTACTCAACGAAGGACACTTCCACACCCGTCTGGATTGCCGCCGGAATTCTCGCGTTGAATATCGGCCTGAATTTCCTTTTCCTATTCGCGCTCTTTCCGCAACTTCGCAATGCCGGCCCCGCGCTGGCCACGGCGCTTTCCGCTTATGCGAATTTCGCTACGCTCTTCTGGATTTTCCGCAAGCGCTACGGTCTGATGGGCGCTCGCGCCATCCTCGTTTCCATCTCCAAAGCTGTCGCCGCCTCTGCGCTCATGGCCGGAGTCTGCTGGGCGGCTCTTCATTTCGGCAATCTCGGATCGCACAGCAGCCTTGCCCTCGATTCCGCGTTGCTCTTCGGAACCATCGGCGGCGCGTTCGCCGTCTACATCGGTCTGAGTTGGATTTTCCGTGCCCCCGAAATTCGCGAAGTCTGGGAAATCATTGCCCTTCGCAAAGGAGCGGAAGCCGGCGTCACTCCCGGCCTTGCGTAAATGGAACTCGAAGCCGCCGCCAATGCGTTCCTCAATTACGCTCGCGTCGAGCGCGGATTGTCGTCTGCAACGCTCGATGCCTATCGCACGGACTTGACGAAATTCGTAGATTTCGCGCTGAAGCGCAAACGGAAGCTCGATCAAATTTCGCGCGATGACATCGTTGATTTTCTCGCGGGCCTCTACCGAGCTGGCCTCGATAGCCGCAGCGTCGCCCGGCATCTCACCACCGTCCGCAATCTTTTCCGGTTTCTCCTGGCCGATGGAGTTTTGCCGCACGATCCAACCGAGACGCTCGAATCGCCGAAGATCCGCCAGTCGCTTCCGGTCTGTCTCACGCTTGATGAAGTGGAGCGCGTCCTCGCCATGCCCAATCTGAAGACGCCTCTCGGCCTGCGCGATCGCGCCGTGCTCGATATCTTGTACTCCACCGGCCTGCGCGTCTCCGAACTCGTCAGCCTGAAGCTCGGCGACATCGATTTCCAGATGGGCACCGTTCGCTGCATTGGAAAAGGGAACAAGGAACGCATCGTCCCCGTCGGCCGCAAGGCCCTCGCGTCCGTGGAAGAGTATGTCCGCCGCGCGCGCCCTATCCTTCTCAAGAGCCAGCGCAAGCCTTCGCCCACACCCACCATATTTCTGAATCACAATGGCCGCGGCATCACGCGCACGGGCATCTGGACGCTGCTCAGTCATTACGGCCGCATCACCGGCCTGCGTAAAAAATTGACGCCGCACAAGCTGCGTCATAGCTTCGCCACGCATTTGCTCGATCGCGGAGCCGATCTCCGCTCGGTCCAGCTCATGCTCGGCCATGCGGACATTTCCACGACGCAAATCTATACGCACGTCATGGAAGATCGTCTGAAGAGCGTTTATAAGGCGCACCATCCCAGGGCCTGACTCGTGAATCCCGTACCGCACCTTCGCACCTTGCTCGGAGCGTCCCGCGGCGCGCATTTCGCGCGCGGCGCCGCTCTCTGAAGAATGGACACGTGAATGCCTGACTACATGTTCTTGCTCGAAAGCCGCCTCTCCGCGGAGCAGCGCGCCGTTCTTACCCGCATGCAGGAGCTGGGCGCCGCCACGCAGACCAACGTCTATCTCAGCGGCGGCGCCGTCCGCGATCTCGTCTCCGGCATGCCCATTCGCGATCTTGATTTCACCGTCGAGGGCAGCCCCACGCGGTTCGTTCGCGAACTCGAAAAAGGCGGCGCGCGCACCCTCACCGAAAATGAAAAGCTGCGCCACGCCGAAATGGTCTTTGCAGGCGATGTGGACGGCAGCATCGCCGCCGCCCGCGACGATGTCTACGTGCGCCCCGGAACCGTTCCGGAAATTCGCTGGTCCACCATCATGGAGGATCTCCGCAGGCGCGATTTTTCCATCAACGCCATCGCCATCTCCCTGAATCCGAATTCTCGCGGCTTGCTTCTCGATCCCACAAACGGTCTCGCCGATCTTGAAACTCAGCACGAGGTTCGCGCCCTCTCAATCCACAGCTTCACGAACCAGCCTGTGCGTCTTCTGCGCGCACTGCGTTACGCCGCGCGCATGGGCTTCAAGCTCGAAAACCGAACCCAGGAGTGGTTCGATCTAGCGATCGAGCGCGGCTTGCAGGATTCGATTTCTCCCGACGATGCCGGCTCTGAATTGCGTCAGGTCGCCAAGGAAGAAAAAGCCGGAGCCGCACTCAAGTCGTGGGAATCGCGCGGCCTCCTCGAAACCATTTCTGCCCAGCTAGCCAAGCGCCATCCCGATTACGATGCGCTCGCGAGCATCGCCCGCGCCCGCGAGGAAATGATGGCCTCGGGCCTGCGCCCGCGCGTGCTCATCCCCGCCAGTTACGCGATCGTGAGCCGTTTGAAGGGCCGTGAGCCTGCTGCCATTTTGCAGCGTTCGAAGTATCAGAAAAGTGAGATTGAAGCTGTGCTTGCCCTCGAGGGGGAATCGAAGAAGCTCGCTTCGCTCCTCGCCGGGAAAAAAGCCAATGCTCCCAAGGACGCCTACGCCATTCTCGAAAAAGCGCCCATGGATTTGCTGCTTTATGTCCTTGCGGAATCTTCCAATGCGACGGCGCGAAACAAAATTCGCAACTATCTCCAGAAATGGCGCCCAATGCGGCTCGATCTCGGCTCCGCAATGAATGAACTCGAAAACATCGGCATGCCCCGTGGTCCGAAATTCGACAAGGTTATTGAGGACTACTTTGGCGCTCAGCTCGCAGGCCGCGTGAAAGCGCCGGAAGACCGCACCAGGATTCTCCGCAAGCTCTCCGGCATCAAGGAACCTCCGCCGAAAAAGGTGAAAGAACCGAAGAAGAAATCGGCGAAGGCCGAAGACCTTCTCGCGAAGGCCGTCAAAAGCTCGGGGAAGGAAAAACCGGCGCCTCCGGCCGCACCGGGCTCCCACGCTAAGCCTCCTGCGAGCACGCACGACAAGGCTGCGCCGGCCGCCAAAGATCAGAAATCGTCAGCGAAGAAGCCCACGCCGCAACCGAAATCGAAGCCGAAGCCCGCGAAAAAGAAAAAACGCTGACCCACACCAAGGGAAAACTCGTCCGTTCGCATCGGAAGGCTTCGCGAAGCCGTGTAGCCAAATTTTCCTCGCGGCATTAAAATGAACTCCTCCATGCCTGGTTCGTCTTCAGCGCCGCAAAAATTCGTACATCTGCATCTGCACACAGACTTCAGCCTTCTCGACGGCGCCTGCGACATCAAATCCCTCGCCGAAGAGACCGCTCGCCGCGGCATGCCCGCCGTAGCCGTCACCGATCATGGCAATCTCTTCGCGGCTCAAAATTTCTATTACGAAGCCAAAACCCGCGGTGTGAAGCCCATCGTCGGCTGCGAAGTCTATGTCGCCAAGGGCAGTCGCCATGACCGCGGCGCCGAAGCAAGCCCCTCGCCCAATCGCCGGCCCAATGGCGATGCCGCTCGTCAGGCGGCCGAGCCCGGCTACAAGAATACGAATCACCTTGTCCTGCTCTGCGAAAACGCCGAGGGCTATCAGAATCTCATCAAGCTCGTCTCGTCCGGTTTTCTCGAGGGCTTCTATTACAAGCCTCGCATCGATCACGATCTTCTCGCCAAGCACAGCCGCGGCCTCATCGGCCTTTCCGCCTGCCTCAGCGGGGAAGTGAACGAATCCCTTCTCGCCGGCGAATACGATCGTGCGCGCGAGTCCGCCTATCGCCTCCGCGACATCTTCGGAAAAGGGAACTTCTTTCTCGAGGTCCAGGATCAGGGCCTCGACATCGAGAAGAAAATCAATCCGCAGATCGTCAAGCTCTCCAAGGAAACCGGCATCCCGCTCGTCGCCACCAACGACTGCCATTACCTCACGCAGGCCGACGCGCGCGCGCAGGAAGTTCTCCTCTGCATCCAGACCGGCAAAACCATGGGCGACGACAGTCGCATGCGTTTTCCGACCGACCAGTTCTATTTCAAGACCGCCGAGGAAATGGCGCGCATCTTTGCCGAAATTCCCGAATCTCTTGAGCGCACCTGGACCATCGCCGAGCGTTGCAACGTAAAAATCGAGCAGATCAACAATCCCTTCCCGGAGTTCCGCGTTCCCTCAGGCGATTCTCTTGATAGTTACTTCGAAAAAGTCGTGCGCCAGGGATTTTCAGAGCGCATCCCGCACCTCGAAGCTCTTGCGAAAAGCACTCAGCTGCGCCACACGCTCGCCGAATACGAAACGCGCCTCACGAACGAAATCCACATGATTCAGCGGATGAAATTCGCCGGATACTTCCTGATCGTCTGGGATTTCATTCGATATGCACGCGCGCAAGGCATTCCGGTAGGTCCTGGACGCGGCTCCGCTGCAGGCAGCCTCGTCAGCTACGCGCTGCGCATCACCGACGTCGATCCGCTGCAATACGATCTGCTCTTTGAGCGCTTCCTCAATCCGGAGCGCGTCTCCAATCCCGATATCGATATCGACTTCTGCATGCGCCGCCGCGGCGAAGTGATCGAATACGTCACCGGAAAATACGGCCGCGAAAACGTTGCGCAAATCATCACCTTCGGCACCATGGCTGCGAAGGCCGCGATTAAAGATGTCGGCCGCGCGCTCGAATTGCCTTACGCCGAAGTCGATAAGCTCGCGAAAATGGTCCCCGCGCAGCTCAATATCAAACTCAAAGACGCCCTCGAGCAATCCAGTCAGCTTCGCCAAGCCATTCAGCAGGATCCGCGCGTTAAAGAACTGATCGAAATCGCCAAGCGCCTCGAAGGCCTTTCCCGCCACGCCTCCACTCACGCTGCGGGCGTCGTCATCTCGCCGCGCCCGCTCACCGAGCTCGTTCCCGTTTACAAGACGAACCGCGACGAAATCACCACGCAGTACGACATGAAGGCTCTCGATCGGCTCGGCCTTCTCAAAATGGATTTCCTCGGCCTCACCACGCTCACCGTCGTCGATGACGCCGTTAAACTCATCGCCCAGAATCGCGGCGTCACGCTCGATCTCGAATCCATTCCGCTCGACGACGCCGAATCTTTCAAGCTCTTCTCGCGCGGCGACACGACAGCAATCTTCCAGTTTGAATCGCACGGCATGCGCGACATCTTGCGCCGCTATCAGCCCACGCGCGTCGAAGACCTCACCGCGCTCAACGCCCTCTACCGCCCCGGCCCGATCCAGGGCGGCATGATCGACGATTTCATCGCCCGCAAGCACGGCAAGAAAAAGGTCGCCTACGATCTTCCCGAGCTCAAAGATATTTTGCAGGAAACCTACGGCGTGATCGTCTACCAGGAACAGGTCATGCAGATCGCTAATCGTCTGGCCGGCTTCTCATTGGGCGAAGCCGATGTCCTTCGCCGCGCGATGGGGAAGAAGAAGGCTGAGGAGATGGCTTCCCAGCGCGAAAAATTCGCCGCCGGTTGCGCCGCGAAGAAGATCCCAGCGCAAAAAGCCGAACGCATATTCGACCTCATGGCCGAATTCGCCGGTTACGGCTTCAACAAATCCCATTCCTGCGCCTACGCGCTGCTCGCGTACCAGACCGCCTGGCTCAAGACGCACTATCCCGTCGAATTCATGGCCGCGCTCCTCACCTGCGAATCCGGCAACACTGAAAAAGTCGTCAAGTACATCAACGAAGCTCGCGGCATGGGCATCAGCATCCTTCCGCCCGACGTGAATTCCAGCGATCTCTATTTCACTCCCGTCAGCGAATCAATCCGCTTCGGCCTTGCCGCCATTAAAAACGTCGGCGAAACCACCGCGCGCTCCATCATCGAAGCTCGCGCGAAGCACAGCCGATTCTCGACCATCTTCGATTTTTGCGAATCCGTCGATCCGCGCGTCCTTAATAAGCGCGCCCTCGAAAGTCTGATCAAATCCGGCGCCATGGATTCGCTTGGCGAGCGCGAGCGCCTCATGGCCACGATGGAAGACGCCATTACCGGCGCGCAACGCATCGGCCAACAGCGCGCCTCCGGCCAATCCGGCCTTTTCGGCGCCGCGCCCGTCATGCAGCAAACCCACGAACTCCGCGAAGCCGAACCCTGGCTCGAACACGATCGTCTCGCCGGCGAATACGCCACTCTGGGCTTCTACGTGAGCGGCCATCCGCTCGCGCGTTACGCCGATCGCCTTCAGGAACTTCGCGCCGTCGAGCTCGCCTCCATCGACGAATCCAAATCCGGGGCCGAAATCGCCGCCGCCGGGATCATTGTCTCCATCCGCCCGATGCGCTCCCGCAAGGGCCAGCGCTGGGCTATCTTCACGCTGCAGGACATGAGCGGCATCATCGAAGCGCTCGCGTTTCCGGAAACCTTCGCCCGCGCCGAACAAATCCTCAAATCCGGCTCGATGCTCCTCGTTCGCGGCCGCGTGCAAATGGAAGATGCCGGCATCCGCATCATCACCTCAGACATCAAGCTCATCGACGACGTCGCCGAAGCCCCGCCCAGCTCCATGCGCGTCGCGCTCGATATGTCCGCCGTGCAAAACGATCTGCTCGATCGCCTCGAGGAAATTTTCCGCGGCCGCCCCGGCAATTGCTCCGTCGCGTTCGATCTCGTCGCCGCCGACGGCACCACCATCACGCTCGAATCCAAACAGCACGTCCGCGCCGATCGCTCGCTGCTCGAATCCGTCCGCAGCCTCTGCGGCCCCGATTCCATCTACCTCGTCCGCGAAGAGCCTCAGCAGCAGGGAAGTGCCGCGTGGCGATAGACAACCGCCGTTCTGAAATCAAGCGCCTCGAAAAAGACGTGGAAGATCTTCGCCGCATCGCCTACACGGACGCATCCGGCGAGGAAATCGAGCGCATCCGCCGCCAGATCGCCGAGCTCAAACGCGAATTCTTCGATAATCTTGGCGCTTGGCAGCGCACTCAGCTCGCGCGCCATCCCCAGCGCCCACACACGCTCGATTACATCCGCCTGATCTTCACCGACTTTGCCGAACTCCACGGCGATCGCACTTACGGCGATGATCCTTCCATCGTCGCCGGCCTCGCGCGCTTCCACGGCGATCCCGTCGTTGTCATCGGCCATCAAAAGGGCCGCGACACCAAGCAGCGTGTCGTCCGCAATTTCGGCCAGGCCAAACCCGAGGGCTACCGCAAAGCGATACGCATCATGAACCTCGCCGCGAAATTCGGTCGCCCGATTTTTTGTTTTGTAGACACTCCAGGCGCTTACCCCGGCCTCGACGCCGAGGAGCGCGGCCAGGCCGAAGCCATCGCGCACAATCTCTTTACGATGTCGCGCCTGCCCGTCCCCATCATCGTCGCCGTCACTGGCGAAGGCGGCTCCGGCGGCGCGCTCGCCATCGCTCTCGGCGATCGAGTGATGGTGATGGAAAATTCCGTCTACTCCGTGATTTCGCCCGAAGGCTGCGCATCCATCCTCTGGCGCGATTCCTCAAAAGCCGAACTCGCCGCGCAGGCCCTCAAAATCACCGCCCGCGATCTCGTCGAATTCGATCTCGTCGACACCGTGGTCCCCGAACCCGAAGGCGGCGCCCATCTCGATCACGAAGCCGCCGCGCGCCTTCTCGACACCGCCCTCCGCAACGCGCTCGCCGAACTCCGGACGGTCTCTTCCGCCGAACTTCTTGCGCATCGCTACGCGCGCTTCCGCCATATCGGCAACGCCTTCCAGCCTCCCGCGTGATCCGCAAGCCTGACGCAACATCCGAACGCAACTCTCCTCGAAACTTTTCCCTCGCCGCCTTCGTACTGGAAAATAGACACGCGAGGTGAACCATGTACTGCGAAGCCTGCGGCAACCAACTCGGCGAATCGCACCGCTTCTGCCCGAATTGCGGCAAGCCCCAATCCATCGCCGTCATTCAGTCGGCGCCCTACCGCAATCGCGTTCAACAGCACGTGCACTTGCTCGCGATCCTGTGGATCGCCTACGGGATTATTGCTCTGCTCGGCGCCATGACTTTGTTCGGCGTCAGTCACTTCATCTTCGGCCAGCTGATCCGCGTTGACGCGATGCCGTTCCCCATTCACAACTTCATCCGCGGAATGCTCGGCCTCATCGGCACGGTCGTCCTCGCGAAGGGTGTGCTCGGCCTCTGCGCCGGCTGGGGCCTGCTACAACGCGAATCCTGGGCTCGCGCCGTAGCGATCGTTGCTTCATTCCTTGCGTTGATCAACATCCCCCTCGGCACGGCCATCGGCGTCTATTCGCTTTGGGTCCTGCTCCCGGAAAACTCCGGCAAGGAATACGAAGCTCTCGCCCAGGCCGCCTGACCTACAGCTTTTCACGGGTTGCTCTTACGTCATCGTGCGCGATTCTCGCGATTGTTCGCGTCGCTCCGTTCTCATAGTCTTGTTCCATTGTGAAAACAGAGCTTCCGGCTAGCGTCGTCCCCGTAAAAGAAGAGTTCCCCACGGGCCCGTTCCGTCCCTACGAGCGTCTTGTCGAAATTAAGGTCCTCGGCAAAACGGTCAAAGTCCCGGAACGCAATTCGCTCCTGCGCTGCTTCCAGTTCCTCAGCCCCGAAACGATCCCGTACGGTCGTTTTTGCTGGAATCAGGATTGTCAGTATTGCCGTGTGAGCTGCCAGCTTCCCGATGACGATCAGGCGCGCGACATGCTCTCCTGCAAATTCATGGTCATGCCCGGCATGGAAGTTGTGGACATGAGCGAGGACCTCAAGGCCTGCCTCCGCGGCGCGCTCAAGCTCCCCGCGGCTAAGTCAAACCACCACTCCTAGCCGGCCTTCGGCGTCATCGCCCCACTGTTGTTTCGCACCCTTCTGTATCCAGCTCCTCCTGCTCGTACCAAGACGCACCTCTGCGGTGAAACTCTTGATTATGTCGTTGCCTTCGCCTTTGTCGTTGCCTTCGCCTTTGCCTTCATTTGAAATTTCAAATCTCAAATTTGAAATCCGTCTTCGTTTTTCCTTAGTCGTGCCTTTTTCCTTATTCGCGTTAATCACTCCCGCTCCGCGGAATCAGTGGTTGCGTCTGTCTTTGTATTTGAACTCGAAATTTCAAATTTGAAATCGCATTTTTCCCTGCTTCCTTGCTTCTAGCTTCTTCGTTTCCCGCAACTCTTCCCCCTCCATCGTGTTCAATTCTTGAAGAGACCTCATGAATCTCTGCGGTTGCGCCGCCACCCCGTAAAACCCAATCGGCGGCCGGCCGTTTCCCGAGGGCGTTCTGCACTCGAGGCGAACGCCCAAGTTTTCTTTCGTCGCATTTCTGATTCCATGTTCCCCGCGAGACGAGACTCGCTTTTGCTTCTTCGTTTCTCTCGTTTGGGTCCCTTCGTGTCCTTCGCGCCTCGTTCGTGCCCTTCGTGTTCGGCCCCCTGTCAGTCCCTTGAAGGCCTCCAAAACTCAGGCATGCTTTCCTTGTCTCCTTGCCTCCTTGCATCCCTGCCTCACCGCATCGCACAATCCTCCGCATGCCATCCGCTCAAACTCAACCCATCTCCTGCGACTCCTGCGGCCTTCCCGCCTCTCCCGAACACATCGCCGCTCGCCTGGCTCGCCTCGAACTCGCCACGCGCTACCGTCCCGTTCACATCTCTACTTTGCTCGTCTGCACCGCTCCTCCCACGCGTGTCGAGGACGATCTCTACTCGTGGGAAAGCAACGCTGCATCGTCGGCATCGCGCAGCTATCTCGCTTCGCTCCTCGCCTGCGCCGGAGTTGCACGCGAAAAATCTCCCGCCGATCAGCTCGCCGAATTCCAGCGCCTCGGCTTTTATCTAGCGCGTCTCGTCGAATGCCCGCTCGATCCTCACGCGCGCACCGACGATCTCGCGAGGCGCTACGGCCCCACTCTCATCAAGCGCATTCAGCTTTCTTACAAGCCGCGCCACGTCGCGCTCCTCGGTCCGGTTGCGCCCGGCCTCAAAGAACTCCTGCTCCCACAGCTCGAGAATCTTCTCGTCAACGCAGGGCAGGGAATCGTTATGCCCGCTCCGTCCAGCGCCGCTGCGGTCAGCGAAATCCGCGCGGTTCTCTCTCCCGCATCCGCGTCCTAGCGTGAAATCACCCGGCCCCGTGACCTTGGTCACAGCCCCCGCGCCAAGCCCTTGTGTTACACTTTTCCTTCACACGAGCGGCGACGGAGAAACTTCAGCGGTGACAACGAAAGCCAAATTCGGCGTCGGAGTCGGTATCATTATCGCGACGTTGGGTTCGTTGGCTTATCTCGGAGCCAAGGAAAGCAAAACCTACTACCACACCATTGCCGAGCTCTCGACGCTTCCCTCATCCCAGCTTAAGCAGCGCATTCGAGTCGCCGGTGACGTCGGCACCGGTTCCATACAGCGCCTGTCCGGTCGCACGGAATTCACGTTGGTCGAAGAAGGTCACATTCTTCCTGTGAGTTATGTCGGCACCGATCCACTCCCGGACACGTTCAAGGATGGCGCGCAGGCGCTCGCCGAAGGTCACTTGAGTGCCGATGGCCGTTTCGTCGCAGAAAACGTTCAAGCCAAGTGCGCTTCGAAGTACGCCGCCGCACCCAACGGAACTGCGGCCAACAACTGAGCTGCAAGGTTTGCGCGCATTGAGCGCCGGTTTTCGCGGGTCGGAGCTTTCGCGCAGTTTGCGTCCCGACGCCTTTTGTCGGGAAGCTCCGACAATTGAAGGCAACGCGCTCAAGGGTTTTAACCCCTGAGGAAGAGTCCGGATTCTTCATCACGTCATGCGTAGTGTCGGGAACTGATTAATGGACATCTTCGGCTCTTTCGCTCTCCTCCTCGCGCTCCTCTGCGCGGGCTACGCCATCATCGGCGGCATCTTTGCCATTCGCACTCGAAATCCGTTTCTCATCAAGAGCGCCCGCAATGCAGGCTTCGCTGTCTGCATTCTGATTTTTCTGGCCGCCGCTTCTCTGATCGAGCTCTTCCTCAGCAATAATTTTTCCGTCGCCTATGTCGTCGAGCACAGCAGCCGCCTCCAGCCCACATTCCTGAAAATCGCCGCGCTTTGGTCCGGCCAGGAAGGCTCGCTCCTTTTCTGGAGCCTGCTGCTCGCGGTCTACGTTTTCTCCGTCCTTTGGACTTACCGGGGCAAGCATCCCGAGTTGATGCCTTATGTGGGCGTCATCATGGCCAGCGTGCAGTTCTTTTTTTTGCTGCTGAATAATTTCATCGAAAGCCCCTTCAGGATTTTGGGCGCCGCCGGAGCGGGCGGGGCCACGCAATGGCTCACCCTGGCAGACGGAAACGGCCTCAATCCGCTTCTGCAATACCCGGAAATGATCATCCATCCGCCGATGCTCTATTCCGGCTACACAGGCTTCACGATTCCGTTCGCCTTCGCGCTGGCTGCGCTTCTCGGCCGCTATCCCGGCGAAAAATGGATTCACCTCACGCGCCGCTGGACGATGATCGCCTGGTGTTTCCAGAGCGTGGGAATTTTGCTTGGCGCGCACTGGGCGTATGCCGTGCTTGGCTGGGGCGGCTATTGGTCGTGGGATCCGGTGGAAAACGCTTCGCTGATGCCCTGGCTCACTGGCACCGCGTTCCTGCATTCCGTGATGATGCAGGAAAAGCGCGGCATGATGAAGGTCTGGAACGTTTGGCTCGTCTTCTGCACCTTCATGCTCTGCATTTTCGGCACGTTCCTCACGCGCAGCGGCGTCGTTAGCTCCGTTCACGCTTTCGCTGAATCGAGCATCGGACCGTGGTTCGTCGGTTTCCTGATCGTCATTTTTGCGGTTTGCCTGCTCGCGTATCTTAAGAATAAGGACTATCTCCGCAGCGATAATCAGCTCGATTCACTCGTTTCGCGCGAATCGAGCTTCCTTTTCAACAATCTCATCCTTCTCGTCGCCTGCGTCGCCGTTCTCTCCGGCACTTTGTTTCCGGTTCTCTCCGAAGCGGTCACCAACAACAAAATCAGCGTCGGCGCGCCGTTCTTCAATCACGTCAATATTCCTGTCGGCCTCATGTTGCTGTTTCTCACCGGCATCGGCCCGTTGCTCGCCTGGCGCAAAACTTCCATCGAAAGCCTCAAGCGCAATTTCCTCTGGCCGCTCGTCGGAGGACTCATCGCTGGAGCTGTCGCATGGCCTCTCGGCTGCACCGATCTTTTCTCGCTCGTCTGCGTGATCCTGTGCGTCTTCGTCACGCTCACCATCGTGTCTGAGTTCTATCGCGGCGCAAAAGTCCTCCACTCGCGCGGCGCAGGTGGTTATCTCGCCTCGCTCACCGAACTCACGCTCCGCAACACGCGCCGCTACGGCGGCTACGTCGTCCACTTCGGCATCGTTCTGGTCTTCATCGGCCTCAGCGGCGCCGCCTTCAATCGCGATAAGCAGATGGACATGCCTCCCGGCACGACCATGCACATCGGCCCGTACTCACTCTTCTCGCAGTCTGTCGACACTATTCCCGGCGCCAACTACGAGGCTGAACGCGTCACCATCGAAGTCTCCAAGGGAAATAAGTCCGTGATGATGCTGTTTCCCGAACGGCGTAATTTCGCCAGCGGCCAGGAAAACGGCACCATGGTTGCCATCTACTCCACTCTTCGCGAAGATCTTTACGTCGTCTACGCTGGCCGCAATCCGGATAACTTCAATCCCATCATCCATGCTTACTTGAATCCGCTCGTAAAATGGATTTGGTTTGGTGGCGTCGTCGTCGTCCTTGGAACAATCCTGGGCTTGATCCCGAGCCGTCAAGCAGCACTCGCCATCCGCGCTACTGCCGCTCAACCTGCGCACGAAGCCGTGCCGCAATTCGCCACCGCCGCTGCTCACTCCGACCATGCCGACTAACTCCGCAAATTCATCTTCCGCCGCCACATGTAGGGGCGGAGCTTGCCTCCGCCCGAAAACCGCGGGTTCGGGGGTCGGAGCCTGCCTACCGGTCAGGCAGGCTTTAGCTCCGACATTGACTGCCAAAAGAAAAGGGGCTTTAGCCCCTGAAGTAAACCCCCGTTGCCTGAATTTCTTTGCCGTCTACATCGCTGTTCTCATAATCGGTGTGGGTCTCCTCTCTATCCCGCCCCTCAAGGCCCAACAAACCGATCGCGCCAAACAAGTCGGCATGAAGCTCATGTGCATCTGCGGCTGCGGCCAGGTTCTCGTCCAATGCAATCACATCGGCTGCCCCAGCGCCGGGCCGATGCTCAAGGAACTCGACGCCCATGTCGCCCGCGCTGAATCGGACGACCTCATCGTCCAGGATTTCGTCCAGGAATATGGCGTGCAAGTTCTTTCCGAGCCGCCGCGCACTGGCTTCAACGCCATCGCCTGGTTTCTGCCCGGCATCGC
>DASTCZ010000159.1:0-2886 GCA_035710585.1 Candidatus Acidiferrales bacterium
GTAGTGCGGAAAGCTCAAATGCTCCGCCACGCGCTTGGCGTCGTACACGTCGTCGATCGAGCAGCATCGGTGTCCGCCCGCGCTTTCGCCGCTCAACGCCGGCAGCCGCCGCTGGTTCCACAGCTGCATCGTCAAGCCGACAATCGGCACGCCGCGCCGGCGGTAAATCGCCGCCACGGTGGAGCTGTCTACTCCGCCGCTCATCGCGACGGCAGTCAGCTGCGTCGTCTCCAAATTGGTTTCGGAATTCATCGCTACGAAGAATTTGGGCCTAACTCACTGCCACAGGCTTTTTGTAGGTCGGCGAAAGTTCGCGCAGCTGTTCCACAGCCGCCGGAATCACACTCAATGCGAAATCCACATCCGCATCCGTGGTACATCGTCCCAGGCTGAATCGCAGGCTCGCACGTGCTTCCGCGGCCGGCAACCCGATCGCCGTCAGCACCCGCGAAGGCGCAATCGCCCCGGAAGAACACGCTGCGCCGGTTGAACACGCCAGCCCGCGCAGATCCAGCGCGATCACGAGCGCTTCGCCTTCCAGATCCGAAAACGTGATGCTCGCCGTATTCGGCACGCGCGGCGACGCAATCCCATTCACCTTGGCCCCGGGCACGCTGGCGAGCACACCCTTCTCAAAACGATTCCGCAGCGCCGCAAGTCGCGCACCTTCGTCACTCAATCTCTCTCGAGCCAGCTCTGCCGCGCGGCCTACTCCCACGATGCCCGCCACATTCTCCGTGCCCGGCCGCCGGTCGCGCTCATGATGCCCACCAAAAAGCAGCGGCGCCAGCTTCGTTCCCTTGCGAACATACAGCGCGCCCGCGCCCTTCGGCCCGTAGAGCTTGTGCCCAGAAATCGAAAGCAAATCCACGCGGAACTTTTCGACGTCGATCGGCACCTTTCCCGCCGATTGCACCGCGTCGGTGTGGAAATACACGTCCGCTTCCGCTGCAATCTTTCCGATCTCTTCCAGCGGCTGTACTGTCCCGATTTCGTTATTCGCGTGCATGATCGTGATGAGCACTGTTTCCGGACGCAACGCGCGCTTCACGTCCAGTGGGTCCACCACTCCGTCCCCGCTCACCGGCACAAAAGTTACCTCAACTCCGCGCTGCATCAGCGCTTCACACGGATTCTTCACCGCGCTGTGCTCGATATTGGTCGTGATCACGTGCTTTTTCGCGCCGTCCGCCGCGTCCACAATCCCGAATATCGCGAGATTGTCTGACTCTGTGCCGCCGCTGGTGAACGCCACTTCCGCCGCCTGCGCTCCGATCAGCGCCGCGACCGCCGCCCGCGCGCGCTCCACGGCCGCCCTCGTTTTCTGCCCAAACGAGTGGATCGAGCTCGCGTTGCCGAAGTCCGAGCTGAAAAACGGGAGCATCGCCTCCAGCACCGCCGGATCGACAGGTGTAGTCGCATTATTGTCAAAGTAGATGTGAGGCATTTCGCTCGAGCTCCCCTATACGCTGCAAATCAGAATATCCGCGCTCGCAAAATGCGTCAAGAATCCTTGTCTCGGCATCTCACTGATGGCCCCAACTCAGCTCCCGGAGAGACCATCGACCATGCCCAAAAAGAAAAAGTCCCGCGCCGCCGCCGCGAAAAAGTCAGCAAAGACCAGCAAATCTAAGCGGCCGAAGAGCGCCTCCTCTTCTCGCTCAGCCCGAGCGCTGTCGTCCGCCCGCAAACCGCGCACAGCCAAGGCCAGAAGGGCTCCGCGCAAAGCCAGTCCGCGAGAAGACACCGCAGGCATCGCCGCTCCGAGCGCTAATCTCGGCCGAGAGTTTTACCAGGGTAAGGTCGAACTCGAAGACGGCAGCCCCGTTGACCCGCGCGGCATCGGCTCCGACGCCGGAGGCCAGTCCGGCGATTTACAAGGCCTCTCTGAAGTCGAAGATGTAGAATCCGAGAGTGTCGAAGAGCTTGTCGAGGAAGGCCAGGACTACGAAGCCGAACTCGTCGCCGGCGTCGAACGCGCGGGAGACAGTCCCGATGCAGGCGTTCCCCGCCGCGAGCGAAAAGACGAATTCGAGCCGGAAACCGAAGAGGAAGAAATCGCCGAGCCGCGCCGCCGCGGCCGCCCCAGATCCCGTTGATGCATGGTCGTTAAGTCGAAGGCCGTTGTGAGAGTGAAACTCAGCTATCCAATTCTCGTCGTACTTCTCGGCATTGGTGTTCTCGCCGCGAGAAATGCACGGTCCGCTTCATCGCAGGATCGCGGCCGCGGTTCATCTCAGTTGGAGCCGTCTGACGCGCAAATTACCCGCGGCAAATATCTCGTCGAAGAAGTTGCCCGCTGCACCGAATGCCACACGCCGCATAATCCCGATGGCTCGCTCGACCGAACCCGCTGGCTTGCCGGCTCCCCGATTTGGATTCGGCCTACTCAGCCGATCTCCGGCTGGGCCGACCGCGCGCCCGCCCTCGCCGGGTTTCCAGGCTACTCCGATCAGCAGGCCGCGAAAGTCCTCGAACAGGGCCAAGGGCTCGAAGGCGAGCCGCTTCGCCCGCCTATGCACACCTATCACCTTCACCACAATGACGCGATGGCCATCGTCGCCTATCTTCGCTCTCTTCCTCCCGCTCCAGCCCACTAACAATCGCCGAATGCGCAATTCTTCCTGTTTTTTTCTTTAGGCGAAACTTTGTCGAAGGCTGCGCCGTATGGTATCTTGTCGCCATCGTAGATCGGTTCGGTCGCACGTGGAGCCACGCCCGGGCGCTCGGCTCTCTTCCGCAATAACGGCTGTAACGTAACCAACGCAACGGCAAGCCGTTTGACTTAGAGGAGCCTCGGAGCGGACTCACGCTTCGTCGCAAACGTGTAACTGAACTCGGGTGCTGTCGTGGGGTTATGAATGCCGGTCGGCGAATCCAATCGAA
>DASTCZ010000160.1:0-9009 GCA_035710585.1 Candidatus Acidiferrales bacterium
TCCGCCAAAGATGGTGCGACGTCGAATTGGACGTGCGCGATTACCTCGCACATATCTCAGAGTTCGATCTCGATCGCGAGATCACCTACACCAATCTCGCCGGGAAACAATTCACCTACAGGATGTCGCAATTGTTCTCGCACCTGGTGAATCACCAAACGTATCATCGCGGCCAAATCACCACGCTCCTTCGGCAATTAGGCGCGTCCGCTCCCGGAATCGACTTTCTGGTATTTGTCGAAAGCCGCAAACAAACTCAATCGGCGGGAAATTAGCCGCGCTGCAGCTTCGCTCATTGCGCCCGGAGCTCAACGGCGATTCAGTTCCTTCAATCCTTCCGGCAAGCGCACCTCAATGCGTCGCGAAGCAGGATCGATTCGCGTGCAGATTTCCTCGGCCAGCGGAACGAGCAATTCGCCCTCTTTGGTGTCAATCTCCAGCACCGGAGTTCCAGTTCCGCGCGAAACGTCGCGAACAACTCCGAGCGGCGCGCTCGCGCCAACCTCCCAAACCTCGCAGCCGATCAAATCCGTGACGAAATACTGACCGCTCGAAAGCTTTGCGCGCTTCGCGAGCGGAATCTGGATTTGCAGGCCGCGCAATTTCTCAGCCTGCTCGATTGAATCGACGCCTTCGAAGTGGAAGATTGCTTGCCCGCCACGCGCGGGGCTCAGCCAGCATTTCCGCACGGAAATTTCTGACGGCGCGGAATTATCATTTCCGCTCCACAGAAAAACTTCGCGCAGCTTCGTTAATTTTTCGGGAAAATCGGTGAGGATCTCGCAGGCCACTTCGCCGCGCCGGCCATGCGGCCGCAGCACGCGCGCCACCGTCACGCGCTCATCCTGGGAGGGGTTCACTACTCCAGTATTTCGAGCGTCAGCCTTTTTTTCAACTTCATACCCGCCGCGCCCAAAATCGTGCGGATCGATTTCGCCGTGCGTCCCTGCCGGCCAATGACCTTTCCAAGGTCGGTAGGATCCACACGAAGCTCCAATACCGTTACCTGCTCGCCTTCCACAGCGCGAACTTGAACCTCATCAGGTTTATCCACGAGCGCTTTCGCAATCGCTTCCACCAGCTCCTTCATTGCGCCGCCTCCGGGCGTACCGTTACCGGCCGGAAGGTCCGTTAGGAATTCCGGGGCATAGCTATGTTATTGGATGCCCCAAAACGCTTGCCGGGCCTGCGTGCCGCGCTCGACACGGTGTGCGATTGCACTACTTTGGCGCGCAGGGAAGCGCGAAACTCACGCGCTCTTTTTGCGCAGAAAGCTGCGGACGGTGTCGCTGGGTTGCGCGCCCTTGCCGATCCAGTGCTGGATGCGTTCGGCATCGAGCTGCAGGGCGGCGGGCTTCTTCAGCGGGTCGTAGGTTCCGACGATTTCCACGGTACGGCCATTGCGCGCGCGGCTGTGTTCGATGACGACGACGCGGTAGAACGGCTTCTTCTTCTTTCCAAATCTCGCAAGGCGAATTGCCAGCACTGAAAACGACCTCCTTAAGGGAAAAGCATTATACCGTCAAACGCTGGGAATCGCGAAAGCCAATCGGTGGAGGTAACAAACCCGTGAGACATGGCCTTCTTGTAGGGCAACCTGTGGTTTAAGGCGGGAATCTAACGCGGCAATTGGTCGGAAGGCTAGTGTTTTCGGGGATTCCGCGTTGACCGCAGTTGCCGAAGGGAATAGAATTTCACACGTAATCGGGGGAGAGGTGTCTTTATGAAACGACTTGGCCGCTGGTTGGTCATGGGGGCTGCATCGGCCGGTCTGCTGGCTACCCTAAGCTACGCGCAGGATGCCCCCCCGAAGCAGGACGACAAAAACGCGAAATCCGGCCAAACCACCCCGTCTCCTCAGCTGACCAAGCAACAGCAGAAAAAGCTCCAGAAAGAGCTGGGGACCCCCTACAAAAAGTGGCTCGACGAGGAAGTGGTTTACATCATCACCCCGGAAGAGCGGCAAGCATTTTTGCAGCTGCAAACCAACGAAGACCGCGAGAATTTCATCGAGCAATTCTGGCTGCGCCGCGACCCGACCCCGGACACACCCGAAAACGAGTTTAAGGAAGAGCACTACCGCCGCATCGCCTATGCCAACGAACGCTACGCTTCCGGCATTCCCGGCTGGCGGACTGACCGCGGCCGCATTTACATCATTTGGGGCAAGCCGGACTCGACCGATTCGCATCCTGCCGGCGGACCGTACACGCGCACTCCTGAAGAAGGCGGCGGCGAAACCAGCGTCTATCCCTTCGAGGATTGGCACTACAATTATCTCGAAAATGTCGGCTCAAACATCGATCTCGAGTTCGTCGATCCCACGGGCAGCGGCGAATACCACCTGACCACCGACCCCTGCGAAAAAGACGCGCTGGCGAAAGTTCCGAATGCCGGCATGAGCGACATGGAAGCGCAGGGCCTGGCGACACAGGCGCAGCGGTTCACCAACCCGAACGGCACCAGCTGCCCGATTTCGCAATTCCAGACGGCCGCCGACGATCCCTTCGAGCGCATCTCGCTATTCGCCAAGGTGCAGGTCGCGCCGCCGGTGAAATTCCACGATCTCTCGGAACTGGTTACGGCGCGCATCGTCCGCAATCAGATCAATTACAACTATCACTTCGATTTTCTGCGCATCACCAGCGACAGCATCATGGTGCCGATCACCATCGAAATTCCGAACAAGGAAATGAATTTCAAGGATAAGGACGGCGTGCATTCCGCCAACATGAACTTGTTCATGCGCATCAGCACGATCGGCGGGCGGGTGGCGCAGACGGTGGAAGAGACGATAACGCGCGATTTTCCGGATACGCTCTTCCAGGAATACCTGAAGCGCGACTCCATTTATTCGAAGACGATCCCGCTGCGCCCCGGGCTCTACCGGCTGGATATCGTGTTGAAGGACGTGGAAAGCGGCAACGTGGGCGTGATCAACACGCGCCTCGCGGTGCCAAACTTCAAGGAAGATGAAATTGACGGCAGCCAGATCATTCTGGCCGACGAGATGGAGCACGTGCCGCCGAGCCAGGTTGGACTCGGGCCGTTTGTCATCGGCGACACCAAGGTGCGACCGCAATTGAAGCAGGAATTTCCGAATGACCAAAAGATGGGCGTCTACGCGCAGGTCTACAACCTGAAGATCGACGAGAAGACGCACAGGAACAACGTGACGGTGCAATACCGCGTGCTTCGCGGCGATCAGGAAGTGTTTAAGCGCAACGAAACCGCGGATCAGATCAAGCAAACCGGCGACGAGTTGACGGTGGAGCGCCTGCTTCCTCTTTCCACTTTTCAACCGGGCAAATACAAGATAGAAATAACGGTCAACGACCAGGTGGGGAATCAGACCCTGACGCGGACGGCGGAATTCACAATCAAGCCGGCCGCGCAGGAGCGCGCCGCGACGAACTGAAGCCGCGGTACGGAGGCCGTGATGGAACGAACTTCGCGGATCCTGCAAGTCACGCTAGCGATGGCGATAAGTCTGGCGGCCGCTACCGGTGCGCGCGCGGTCACATATGGGAAAGTGTCGGGCCTGGTGGTCGATCCCGCGGGAACTCCGCAGATGGGCGCGGCGGTGAAGCTGACCGCTGAAGCGGCGGGCTCTCCTTTCCAGATTCAACTTTTCACCAATCAGCTGGGTTCGTTTTCCGACGGCCGCATTCCTTCCGGTCTTTACGAAATTCGCGTCACTCTCGCTGGATTTTTGCCGACGATTGAACATCACGTGCGCATCATCTCGAACCTGAACACGCTGGTGAAAATCGAGATGAGCACAATGTTCGCGTCGTTCGACAAGCTGAGGCACGGGCCGGATAAATCCACGGCTTCCGATGATTGGACCTGGACGCTTCGCACTTCGGCTGCGACCCGCCCGGTGTTTCAGTGGACGGACCCGAACGCAACCGTACTCACAGGAGTGAGCGACAGCTCGTCGAATTCAACTGTGCCCAAGGCGCGAGTTGAATTGACGAGCGGATCGAATCGTCCCGGCTCAATTTCCAATATGCCCGAAGGCCCCGCGACCGCGTTCGCTTATGACCAGCGATTGGGCTCCATGGGCAAATTGCTGCTCGCCGCGCAGGTTGGCTACACGGGTGACCTGCCGGCGATTGGAGTCGCCTCGATTTGGCGGCCGATGGGTGACGTGCCCGATGGCCCTGTTACGGAAGTGCTGGTGCGGCAGACGCCGCTGGGACCCGAGGGGCTGACGTTCCGCGGAATGCGCATCGCGCAGCATCAGACGATGCAACTGGGCGATCGCATGACGCTGCACTATGGCGCAGAATTGCTCGCGGCCATGATTCGCCACACCACGCAATCGGTGCGGCCAGACGCGGACCTCGACATTCGGATCACTCCTGCGCTGATGGCGCATTTGCGCGTGGCTACGGAGCCCGGCTCGGAAGACGCCCCCGATCCGACGCTCGACGCGACCATCTCCGAGCTCAATGGATTCCCGGTGATGATGCGCCGCGACAACCGTCCGCAGCTCGAAGGCGGCTGGCATGAAGAAATCGCCGTCGAGCGGAAACTCAACGAGCGCTCCAGCATCGAGGCGGCGGTGTTCCACGATCAGTCGAATAACACTCCGGTTTTCGGCCGGGGAGAAATGGGCTTCGATCCCAATGTAATTCACGAGCCCTACGTGGAGGCGTTTGTCTACGACGCCGGCGAATACACGACTTCCGGCGCGCGACTGGCTTACCGGCAGAAGCTCACCGACGATCTGGAGCTCGCGGCGGTTTATGCCTTCGCTGGCGCTTTAGCGCCGGGGGATGGGTTCGCCGAAGAATTGAATCACGACGCGCTGCAGATGAAATACCGGCACAGCGTTGCGGCGCGCCTGTCTGGAAAGGTGAATCGCACCCACACGCAATTTGCGGTGAGCTACAAATGGATCGATGGCGTGGCTCTCACGCGACAGGACGCCTACGGCGAAAACGCTTACGAACTTGATCCCTACCTAAGCGTGACGGTTCGGCAGGACCTGCCGGCCTTGGCGCGCATGGGCCGGTGGCAGGCGGTAGCCGAGGTTCGTAACCTTCTTGGGCAAGGCTACATGGCGCTGCCCTCCCAAAGCGGGCCAATTTTGCTGACGCCCGCGTGCCGCGCAGTCCGGGGTGGACTGAGCTTCCAGTTTTAGCGCTTGGCCGGGGTACTAACGCACCTACCAAGAATGGAATACCTTGTGCAAATTTCGGAAGGTATACTTGTCGAACCAGGCTCGCGTTACGGCAAGCTCAGTAATAACAATAAGTTATCGGCAGATCGAAGTGCTATGAATGGCAGGAGACGTGCTCCCATAGATCGAGGTCTCTCCCCGCGAGTGGCGCAGTGAATCGCGAATGACGGAAAGCCTGCGAGTCCGAATCGGGGCCATCACGCTGGCGCTTTTGACGCTGGCGGCAGTGGTTTTTTCCGTCGTCAATTTCGAACAACGATCCACCTTTAAGACTCCCGACGATGGCGTGACCTGGCTCGACTCCCCTTCCGGCGTCGTGGCCTGGAATGTGGAGCCGGATTCGCCCGCCTCGCGCGCTGGAATCAAAATCGGCGACCGGCTGATGGCCGTAAATGGCTCGCCGATTGAGCGCGCGGTACAAGTCACGCAAAAGCTCTGGCACGTCGGCGTGTGGACGGAGGTGCAGTATCACCTGGAGCGCGGCGGCGCGGAATTTTCTGCCCCGCTGGTGACGGCCGAAGCCGCGAGGCCGGCTTCAATCGAAAACTATCTGCGCTTCGTCGGCCTCGTTTATCTGTTCATCGGCTTCTTCATTTTTGCGCGCCGGTGGAGCGCTCCGCGCGCGGTGCATTTCTACGTCTTCTGCCTCGTCTCGTTTATTTTTTATTCATTCCACTATTCGGGAAAGCTCAGCACTTTCGATTACGAAATTTACTGGGCGAATTCGGTCGCGTGGCTGCTGCAGCCCGCTCTGCTTCTCCATTTCGCGCTGGTGTTCCCCAATCGCGACGCGAGCTTGGCGCGCCGCTGGCTGAAGATCGCTGCGGTTTATGCAATTCCCTTGGCGATCCTGGCCGTGCAGATTTGCGTGGCCGTCGGCGCGTTCGGGTTTGTGCCATGGCTCGGCGCGCGAATGATCCTCGATCAGATCCGTCTCGCCTACCTCGGCGCTTACTTCATCGCGGCCGGCGTCGTGTTTTTACTGAGCTACCGCCGCGCGCCCGGCGGAGTGCTGCGCCAGCAATTGAAGTGGGTCACCGGCGGCACATTTGCCAGCACGATTCCGTTCGCGTTGCTCTACATCGTCCCGGTGGCGCTGTTCGGAATGGTTGCGCAGCCGTGGATGAAGTTCTCGGTGGTGTCGCTCGCGCTGCTGCCGCTGTGCTACGGCTACGCCATCGTTCGCTACCGTTTGATGGATGTGGACATCATCTTCAAGCGCGGCCTCGCGTACACTGCGGCGACGGCCGGCGTCGTGGTCGTCTATTTCGGGATCATCGCGCTCGTCGCAGAACTCTCTCATCCCGCGTGGCCCGAAGGCCCGGCTGGCGCGATGCTCGCCATCATTCTCGCGGCGCTGCTGCTGCAGCCGTTCCGCGATTGGACGCAGTCGAAGCTCGATCGCTTTTTCTATCGCGACCGCCTGGACTACCGGCGCACGCTGATCGAATTCGGCAGCACGCTGACCAATGAAGTTCACCTGGAGCCGATGCTCGGCTCGGTGCTCGACCGCATCTCGCAGACGCTGCTGGTCGATCGGCTGGCGATTTTCCGCGTCGATCCGGGCACGGGAGCCGTGAATCTCTCGCGCCTGATGGGCATGGCGGAGCCGGAAGGTCTCGACCTCAGCTTCCTCGATCCGTCGCGGCGGGAATTTTCGCGCGGATACCTCTTCTACGAATCGCCGCGCGCTTCCACCGAGGCTGCCGAATCGGAACGCGAGAGTGTCGCCCGGCTGAATTTGAACTACTACATTCCCTGCCGGATTCGCGAACGGACCGTCGCGATTTTGGGTCTCGGAAAAACCGTGGACGGCGATTTTCTATCGAGCGAAGACGTCGAGCTGCTCTTCACGATTGCAGGCTACGTCGCTATCGCGCTCGATAACGCGCAGCTGTACAGCTCGCTCGAACAAAAAGCGGTGCAGATCGAGCGCCTCAAGGACTTCAGCGAGAACATCGTCGAATCGCTGCATGTCGGCGTGCTCGCCGTCGATCTCGATGGCGTGATCGAATCGTGGAATTCGCAGCTGGAGAGCTTGCTCGGCTATCCCCGCACGGAAGCCATTGGCAAATCGCTCGACAATGTCTTCCCCGCCGAGCTCGTGGCCGAAATCGAAGCGCGCGCGCAGGAAGAACACGTTTCCTGCCTCTACAAGTATGCGATGCGGAATCGCGAAGGCCGCCAGTTCGTCGTCAACGTGTCGCTCGCGCCCTTGTGCGGGAAAGAGGGCGAGCGGCTGGGCCGATTGATTCTTGTGGAGGACGTTTCGCAGCGTGCGCGGCTGGAAGATCAGCTGGTGCAGACCGAGAAATTGACTTCGCTGGGACTGCTCGCAGCCGGAGTCGCGCATGAAGTGAATACTCCGCTCGCGGTGATTTCGAATTACATCCAGATGCTCGCGAAGCAGCTTCCCGGCGACGATCCGCGGCACACGATCATCGAAAAGATCGTCAAGCAAACGTTCCGCGCCAGCGAGATCGTAAATAATCTTCTGAACTTTTCGCGGACGGCCTCCTCGAATTTCACCGAGCTCAATCTCAACTCGGTTTTGGATGAAACCCTTTCGCTCGTTTCGCATCCATTTAAGTCTGCGCATGTCGAAGTCGTGCGGAGCATGCAAGCTGCGTTGCCGCCCGTCATGGGTTCGTCGAACCGGCTGCAGCAGGTGTTCCTGAATCTCTTCATGAACGCGCGAGACGCGATGCCGCAGGGCGGCACCATCGAAGTCCGCACGATCTGCAACAACGGCACCGTCGAAGTCGAAGTGGCGGATTCCGGCGTCGGCATATCGCGCGAAAACCTGAACCGCATCTTCGACCCATTCTTCACCACGAAATCGACGGGACGCGGCACGGGACTCGGGCTTTCAGTGAGCTACGGAATCGTCAAAGAACACGGCGGAAAAATCGACGTCCGCTCCACGCAAGGCAAGGGCACTTCCTTCCGGTTGGAATTCCCGGTAGCGCGCAAAGGAGTGCATGTCTAAAGGCTCGATCCTCGTCGTGGACGACGAGGTGGAAATTCGGGAAGGACTCGAACTTCTGCTGTGCTCGGAAGGCTACGGCGTTTCGAGCGCAGGCACCGCCGGCGAAGGCCTCTCCAAACTCGAAGAACAGCCCTTCGATCTCGTATTGCTCGATGTGAGCCTCCCCGATCGCAACGGCCTCGACGTTTTGCGCGAGGTGCGCAGCCGCGATCCGGAGCTGGGCGTGGTGCTCATCACCGCCTACGGCTCGATCGATATGGCGCGCGCTGCGTTCAAAAGCGGCGCGCAGGATTACATCACCAAGCCGTGGTCCAATGACGAACTGCTCGCGCAGGTCGCGCAGGCTGTGGAAGGCCGCAAGCTGCGCGAGGAAAACCTGCAGCTGAAGCGCGCGCTGAAGCAGCGCTACAACTTTCCGAACATCATCGGCAAAAGCGACAAGATGCGCGTGCTGCTCGATCTTGTGGCACAGGTCGCGCCGTCGCGCACCACCGTGCTGATTTCCGGAGAGAGCGGCACGGGAAAAGAGCTCATCGCCAAAGCCATTCATTCCGCTTCGCCGCGCGCCGATAAGCCCTTCGTTCCCGTCAATACCGGATCGATTCCCGTGGACCTACTGGAATCGCAGCTCTTCGGCCACGTGAAGGGCGCGTTCACGAGCGCTGTCGCTTCGAAAAAAGGGCTGTTCGAAGTCGCCGACCAGGGCACCATCTTCTTCGACGAAATCTCCACCGTCAGCCACGAAACGCAGGCCAAGCTGCTGCGCGTGATTCAGGAACGCGAGTTCATGCGCCTGGGCGGCACGGAAACGATTAAGGTGGACGTGCGC
>DASTCZ010000161.1:0-6571 GCA_035710585.1 Candidatus Acidiferrales bacterium
CTCCACCAGACGATTGGTGCCGAATTCCAGTCCATCCGGATTGGTTTGTTCTGAAATTCCGTCTGTGTAGAGAACGAGAGTTTCGCCGTTTTGCAGCTTCAACCGCCGCAGCGACGGATTCATTTCGTGAAACATTCCGATGGGCACAGCGGTGGAATGGATCAGTTCAGCGGCATCCTTTTGGACGCATAGCGCGGGAAGATGGCCGGCGCCGGCAATCTCGATTTCTCCGGTGGCGTGCGCACGTCCAACGACGAGCGTGACGAATTGTCCGGCGATCGCGCTATCCGCCACCAAACAATTCATGCGGCGAAGAAGCTGGTCTGTCGGCATCCCTACGGATACCAGGCTGCGCAGCATCGCGCTGAGATGCGTCATCAACATCGAGGCGGCCACGCCTTTTCCGGAAACATCGCCCACCGCGAACACGATGCTCCCAGTCTCGTTCTCCGGCACAATCAAATCGACGTAATCGCCGCTCACCGCGCCGAGCGGGGAATAGTGGTAATGCGCGCTCCAGCCGCCCACTCGCAAATCTTTTGGCGGTAGCAGGCCGCGCTGAACTTTCGATGCGAGCTCGAGATCACTCTCCAGCGCCCGGCGCTCCGGCGCGCTCAAATGGTCAAGGCAGACGCGCACGAGAGGATCGATCAGCAGGCGTTCCCTTTCCACGGATTCGTGACATTGCTCGCAAATCCCGTATGTCCCCGCATCCATCCGCGCGAGCGCTTCATCGACCAGCACGGTCAAATCGATGAGCGTCGCATCGCTGGGCGCCAGAGCTATCGCTTGCGTGAGTCTCTCGCGGCGTTTTCTGAGTTCGCCGCGGAGATAGGAATTTTCCAGGGTGGCCGCAGAATTCATTGCTTGCGCAGTGTCCATGGTGGAAAGAGACCTCACAATCCGATTAATGCTTCGAAATCGGACCTTCGATTTTTGGAATATTGGATTAACGGGAACGGAGAAGAGATTCGGGATTTATTGAGAATTTCGCGAGCAAGCGGGTGAGGCGCTTCTCCATGCGAGTTTCGATTCGCGTGAATTCGGGGTTGATTCCTGAGGCGGCTGCGAAGCGATCGGCCCTCCTCGCCGACTTCGCGCGTTTCACTAACGCGATTCCGTGGCGGGTGATTTGAATCGCTCGATCCAGATCCCGCGCGCGGCGCTCGAAATGTATGGCGAGCTCTTCGCACGCTTCAAGCTGTTCCCTCAGTGCGCGTGTGGAGTCATGGGCAGCAGCCGTCATCCCGCGCAGCAAAATCCGCTCGAGGGTGAGTGACTGTGGTGCGATGGCATCACCGGCCGTATTCCTTCTCGCTCGTACACGGCCGGCTCGTGGTTCCAGCAGGCTTTCCCAGAGTTCAGCTGCCTTGGCGTGATCGCCTGCCCGCTTGGCGATCTTTGCCAGGTCGCGCGTGGCTCTGCGCGCTAGCCCGACAGGAAGGCCCGCGAGGATGGCCGCTTCGTAGGACTTTTGCGCCAGGTTGTTAGCGCCGCGATTCACGAGGAGCCGTGAGACCCCGAAGAGATCGTGCGAATCCTCGACAACGTCGCGCAGCTGACACGCGTTGGCGCGCGAGGAATCAGTATTGCAAGCGCCTGCGAGCACTTCTATAACGCGACCCGCGATGGCAGCGAGCCCGCGCAAATCCATTTGATTATGCTGAAAAACCGGCACAAGCGGCTGAGCGGCCCCTCGGCGCACATAATCGAAATAGAGTTGCGGGATCATCGAGCCGTCAATATCGGCCTCGCGCGTCCAATCGAGCCTCGAGCTGGGTGAGACGTGCAAGACGTGCTCTTCGAGTTCCGCGAGCCGCACAGACAAGAGCCGCGGACGCCAGATTTGCCGCGCCGGGTGCAGAAAATCCAGGTGCAAATCAAAGGGATGCGGCGCAATCGTACGCGTCATCACATATCGAGTTTTGAGCAGCGGCCAGTCAAACGTCTTGCCGTTGAAGGTGACGAGCACACTCCGCTCAGCCATACGCTTCCGTAACGTTTCGAGCAGAGCGTATTCATCGTTGTGGTCCCGCATGAAGAGCTGCTCGACCTGTAATCCTCCCGAATCCCACCACGCGAGGCCGATCAGGAATGCATACATGCCCGAGCCGCCGGAAAGTCCGGTCGTTTCCGTATCGAGGAAGAGCCATTGCTGTGGATCGTTGGCCGCGCGAAGGGCCCGCGTGTTCGCTCTGCTTTTCGCCAGCAGAAGCTGAAGTGCTTTCGCAATGCAAGAATCGCCAGCCTCGAAGAACGGTTCCGGCGTAGCGAACCATCGCCGGAGCGCGAGATGTTCGCCGAAGCGATTGCTCTCGGCCGTGGCACCGAGCAATTGGGCGAGCTCGTCGCTTTCGCGCTCAGTGGGCGGCGCGATCGGCTCGAGCGTGCGCGCAGGCCGAAGCGCAGCAATACGCGAAAACTTATCTGTGAGTTTGTTTCCGGCGCTCGCCATTTCGAATTACGCGCGCTCCATGAGCTCGATCCGATTCCCGAAGGGGTCTTCCACGTGCACACGTTTGTATCCATAGAACGCTGCGTCAGGTTTTGTTTTATGACCGGCTCGCTCGCATCGCTCGATTAACTCGTCCAGCCCTTCCACCGTGAGCGCGGGATGGGCTTTTTTCGCTGGGCGAAAGTCGTCTTCCACGCCCAGATGAACCCTCACGCTTCCGCTCTCGAACCAGGCGCCGCCTCGCTTGGCCAATTCCGGCGGCTTCGGCAGTTCCGCCAAGCCGAGCAGGCCGGAATAAAACTTCCGCGCACGATCCTCGGAATGCGGCGGCATCGCCAGTTGCACGTGATCAATTCGCAGGATTCGCATGTTGACGTTTGGTGCTCTCCTCTTTCGCATATAGCAGATTCAAGATCGCGAGCGCCGCTTCTTTCGCGCGCTCATTTCCTTCGCTGGCGGGCCCGACGCACGAAGGGCAGCCCTTTTCGCATTCGCACGTGGAAATCAGCTCGCGAGTCTGCGCAAGCAGGAGACCGTGCGTTCGAAAGAGCGGCTCGCTAAAGCCGATGCCGCCCGGATAGGCGTCGTAAAGGTAGAGATTCGGCTCAAACAGCTCTTTTTCATTCGCGCGGGAGGTGAGCTCCTGCACAGAAGGGGTCTCTTCCCAATCATCGCCAACACCTGCAGAAGGCGGCCGCTCGCCGATGGCCGTGCCGAGGTCACGCGCGTCGCACATGAGCAGAAGCGTCGCCACGCTGTGCATCGCGTAGAGCAGACCGCGCATGCCGTTTTGGCGCTCGCTTAACGAGAAGGGAAGAGCTGCCACTAATTCGCGGTCGAGCGTCGTCCACATCGCTGTCGTGTGCATCTCGTTTTCCGGCAGCTCGAGCTGGCCTGACCCGACGTTTTCGTGCGTGAAGAATTTGATCTTTTTGAATCCGACGACCTGCGATCTCACCAACACATCTCCGTGCGCTCTAGTGGCGCAGGCCGCGCTGGGCAGCGAAAGCAGCCGCTCCTCGTCCGCGATTTCGAGAACCCTCACCTGCGTGTAACGAATTGCGTCGGTGTAATAATCCACGTAGACGCGCTTTACGTATGCTTTCCGCTCGGCAAAATCCATTCGCTCGACATGGAACTGCTCTCCCTGGTGAAGGTAAATCGCCTTTGGGTGTACCAATGTCAAAGCACTCGAAAAACCGACCTCTCCAATCACCTCTGCGCCGTGCGTAATATCGATGATCACAAAATTGTCTGAAGTCACCGCCCGCAGGCTTACCGCGTCGGCCGGATAGGCCTGATGCGTCCAATGCCAATGACTGCCCGCGCGATGCAAATATTCCGCTTCCGCGAGGCGCTCGCACAGTGCAGGCATATCGACGGCACCGAATTTTTCGTCCGCGGAAATCGGAAGCTCGAACGCCGCGCATTTCAAGTGGTTCACCAGGATTTCCAGATTGTCCGGCTGGATGAACGCGTGCTCGGGCGAGCGGCCGAAAAAGTAGTCCGGATTTCTCGCAATGTATTGATCGAGCGGCGCCGAATTCGCAACCATCACTGCGCAGGATGTGCCATTGCGCCGGCCGGCGCGCCCCGCGCGTTGCCAGGTGCTGGCGATCGTCCCCGGATAGCCCGCCATCACAGTTGCGTCGAGTGACCCAACATCGATGCCCAACTCAAGCGCGTTCGTCGAAACTACTCCCCGAATCGCGCCCTCGCGCAACCCCGCCTCGATCTCGCGTCTTTCTCCCGGCAAATATCCGCCGCGGTAGCCGCGAATCGCGCATTCGCTTCCGGGTTTCGCTGGATTCGCTTGCTGCAAATATGTGAGCAGGATTTCAGTGTGCAGCCGGCTATTCGCAAAGACGATCGTCTGCAGTCCGCGTTTCAGAAACTCTTGCGCCAGCCGCGAAGTTTCCTTGATGTAGCTGCGCCGGATTCCCAAGTAGCGATTGATCACCGGCGGGTTGTAGAAGACGAAGACCTTTTCGCCCGCGGGTGCTCCGTTTTCGTCAACGACTTCGACGTCCGACTCGATGATCTTGCTTGCCAGCTCACCGGGATTCGCGATTGTCGCCGAGCTGCAAATAAACTGCGGCTTCGAACCGTAAAAATTCGCGATTCGCCGCAGGCGCCGAAGGACATTGCACAGGTGACTGCCGAATACTCCGCGGTAGCTGTGCAGCTCATCGAGCACGATGAAGCGTAGGTTCTCAAACAGCCGCTGCCACTTGGTGTGGTGGGGCAAGATGCCTGTATGAAGCATGTCCGGATTCGTGAGAACGATGTGGCCCTTCTCGCGAATCGCGGCTCGTGCATCACCAGGTGTGTCGCCGTCGTAAGTAAAAAGTCCAAATTTGTTTTCAAGACGTTGTCCGAGATCGTGCAATTCGGCGAGCTGATCCTGCGCCAGCGCTTTGGTCGGAAATAGATACAGCGCGCGCTCATCGGCATTCTCGAGCACCGCGTTGATCACCGGAAGGTTGTAGCAGACGGTTTTTCCGCTCGCCGTGGGCGTCACGACGACAACATCGCGTCCGCTGCGCGCCGCATCTGCTGCCGCGCGTTGATGGGTATAGAGCTTCGAGATTCCCTTTGCCGCATAAGCACCCACTAATTCGCCGCGGACCCACTCCGGCATCGCCGCCCACCGCGCTTCCCGTGCGGGAGTGTGCCGCACAGCCGTGATGACCTCGCCCGCGTGGTCGCGCAGCGCGAGCAGCTCCACAATTTCCTGCACGCGCGCCAACGATTCGCTCGCCGTTCGCACCGCCAGAGAACTTGCCATTGTCCGCGCCTCACTTCGCTTTTTGTTCGCTTACCGTAGCACGCGGCGCGGACGTGTTGCAATTGGGTTTTCGAGGAATTGTTGCGAAAGGTTCGGCGGGTCGCGACTAATCGATTCCGACTCAGCTGTGGGGCGTTGGCCGCATTGCCAGCAGCGTGACGCCGCCTGCGGCCATCAGCAGTCCGGCATACGCAAAGCCTCCCGCCGGAGAGACTGCGCTCCAAAGGAATCCTACCGCCATGCTCGAAATTAGGTCGCCGATCCCGTTCACGGTCGCCAAAACTCCGTACCCCGTGGCTCGAATTTCGCGAGGGAGGAGTTCCGCGGCAACCGCTTTTTCCAGAGTGTCCTGGATTCCGACGTAGAACCCGCCCAAGACAAAAAGCGCCGTCAGTTCTGGCAAGTGCGCCGCGGCTCCGCGCGTGGCGAAGATGAATCCGGCGCACATCACTCCGGCGAGGAGATAACCTAAAGCCAACAGCTTTTTCTTTCCGCCGCGAGCTCTCATCCGATCGCCAATCACTCCTGCGGGATAAGAAACGGCGGCATACGTGACGTTGTGAACTGTGTACAGCAAGACGCCGAGCGTAGCCGCTCGAGCCGCGCCGCGAAGAGGGGTCAACAACTGCACCGCGCGCAGAATCAACATCGAGTGAGCGAAGTCTCCCGCACCGAAGAGCGCGACCGCGACCAGGTACCTGCGAAAACTCGTCGGCAAGCTTTTCAGACTTGACCAAAACGGCTTCGCTTCATGCGATGCCGCCTCCGCTTTCGGCACCAACACTGCAAAGCACAAGGCCGCGAGCGCCCCCGGCAGCAGCGTCCAGCGCATAGCTGCCGGCACGCTCACCCGCGCGATCAGCGCAATCGCGCAGAGCGGTCCCAGGATCGCGCCGAGCGTGTCCATCGCGCGCTCGAAGCCAAATGCACGGCCTGTTTGCTGCAGCGCGACGGAGTCCGCCAACAGCACATCGCGCGCCGGCCCACGAATGCCGCGTCCCATCCATCCGATGGCGCGGGCGCCGGCCACTTCAGCCCATGAGCTTACGAATCCAAACGCAAAAGTCGAAAGCGCGGTTACGGAGTAGCCCGCGACGGCGATCGGCTTTCTCAGCGACGGCCTGTCCGCCAGCCAGCCGCCGGCCAGTTTAGCGAAACTCGAAATGCCGTCCGCTACACCTTCAATTACGCCGAGTGCATACGCGGGAGCGCCGAGCGAGCCGAGCAGCACGGGAAGCAGGGAAGTGGCGGTCTCGTGACCCCAATCGGAGAAAAGGCTGGCGAGTCCGATGCCCAGGACGCCACGCGTGAACCAGCGTCCCTCAGAG
>DASTCZ010000162.1:0-15017 GCA_035710585.1 Candidatus Acidiferrales bacterium
CGAGGCGCGGGCGTGGCGGGCAGTTCGATTAGTTCGGTGATTTGGCCTTCGCAGATGCGGCCGATTTGATTGACGCGCAATCGTCGGCGGCGTTCGAGATCGTCTTCGGAAGCGGGGCGCGCGAACCGGCGGAATACGAAATAACCGCCGACGAGCGCGGCGACAGCGGCGGCGAAAGCCCAGTTTCGGAAATTGGGATCGACGTCCTTCAAGGAACTTTGCCTATGCGGCGATGCGCGGAAAATAAACTCGCACGAGCTGCGCTCGAAGCAACCGTTACACCGGCCAGGACTGCACCGGGTTGCGTAGCGTGCCGATGCCGGTGACTTCGACTTCGACAACGTCGCCAGCCGAGAGCGGACAAACGCCCGCGGGAGTGCCCGTGGCGATCACGTCGCCGGGTTCGAGCGTCATCACGCGCGAAATCCAGCGAATTATAACATCGAGAGAAAAGATCATTTCCGACGGAGTGGCGCACTGTTTCCGGATTCCATTCACGCGTGTTTCGAGAACCGCGGAGGCGAGATCGAGACCGGTTTCGATGAGCGGGCCGAACGGGCAAAAGGTGTCGAAGCCCTTGGCGCGCGTCCACTGTCCGTCGAAATTTTGCAGGTCGCGGGCGGTGACGTCATTCAGGCAGCTATAGCCGAAAATGTAGGGCTTGGCGGATTCGGAATCGGGAAGCTGCGAACAGCGCTTGCCGATGACCACGGCGAGTTCGCCTTCGTAATCGACGCGATGCGAAACCGGAGGAAGCAAGATGGGCTCGCCCGCGGCGATGATCGAGGAGGGCGGCTTGAAAAAAATGAGAGGCTCCTTCGGGAGTTCGTTGCCGAGTTCGGAGGCGTGGGCGCGGTAATTACGGCCGACGCAGACGATTTTGGACGGGACGGACGGCGGGAGCAGTTGCACGTCGTCGAGCGGCCAGCGCTCGCGGCCGGGTGCGAAACCGGCGCTGAAATTGCCGGTGAGCTCCTGGATTTCGCAGTCTTCGACACGGCCGAAACGCGGCGCGGGATGAGATTCGACGGGCTGGCGAGATTCAGGCAGCGCAAAAACGAGCGGTTGGAAGCGGCAAAGCTTCATCGCGGCACGAGCGGCCGCTGCGTGGTTTCCGCAACGGGCGCGCCGCGCCGCAAACCGAGCAGCAACGAAAAGACCCAGACAAGAGCAGCGATCGCGCCGTAGGCTCCGATGCCGAGCACGAAGAGCTGAAGGGCGGTGACGCGAGTGGCGGAGACCAGGCGATCGAAATAGAGCGACCAGGCAAGATAGCAAGCGCTGAGCAGCGACCAACTGATGCCACCGGCGATCAGGAGACGGGGAGCGGACCTGAGAAACCATACGGCGGGCATGGCGGCGAAAACGACGGCTGCGACCGCAGCAATGAAATTGCGTTCGGCGGCGTAGGGCTCAAACACCGGCAGGCGATTGGCCATCACGAGCCAAGCGCTGAGAAGAATGCACTGCAACTGGCCGACGATCAGGCCGGTGCGGATGGCCATCCGGTAATGACTGTAAAAAGTCTCGGGGCCGCGAACTGGGGTGCGGTCCATGAGGTTGCCTTTCCTGCCCCGGATCGTGGGCGGGGCGTTACTGTTGCGGGACGTCAACTTCCACGGGAGAACTCAGCTTGCTTTCGTTTCCAGCGCGATCGACGGCACTGACCCTGTAAGAGTACTTCTGGCCCGCTACTGCCGTGATATCACGGAAAGCGGGCGCCAACAATAACCGCGGGGTCAGTCTTTGTCCAGTCAAGCCCTGTCCCTCTGACCTGTAGACGTAGTAGCCCGCGAGGTCAGTTTCGGGACTGATTTCCCACGAGAGTTCGACGCGCGTGGATATGGATTCGGTTGCAGGAATTATGGAAGCGACGAGGCCGGAGGGAGCGGCGGGCGGGAAAATATCCTTTGGCGTAACGGCGAGTGGGGCGGAGTCGTCGGATTCGATTTGTGAGGAACCGGCGCCGGCGAGCGCGCGAACTGTGTAGAGATAAGTCGTGCCGAACGTGAACTGAGTGTCGTCGAAGGACGGCGCGGATGAGTCGCCAATCTTTTTTGCGGACGCGGGAGTGCAGGATGTCGATTGCGCATTTCCGGGCGGCGCGGATTCGCAACGGTAAACGCGATAGGCGGGTGCTGCGCCGGACCAGCGAAGTTCGATAGCGGATTCGGTGACTTCGGCGCGGAGGTCTGCAGGAGCGCGAGGCGCCGGGAAAACGTTGAGAGTGGCGAAATTGGAGTCGGCGGAGACGCGTTTTTTTGAAACGGACGTGCGAATTGAGAAAGTGAGCGGTTGGCCAGCGGGCAACGGCACGATTACGTCGGCACGGCCGGTTTGGGGGTCGGGCGCGAGGGAGTTGGCGGGGAGGGTCTGGACGAGCTGGAAATTTGGAACGGCAGTCGCACTAGGAGTAGATGACGCACGATAGATTTCGATGGACGGAGCGGCGGTCAATTTTTCGCCGCGCGTGCTTTTTGCGGGGATGGTGAACGATAGCACCACGGACGCGCCGTGCTGGCGAGCCGAGAGGTCATTGATCGGTTGCGGAATTGGCGGATGAGGTGGAGTGGGCTGGCCGGGCGCGGCGCAAGCGAGGGCGAATACACAAGAGAACAGCGGCGCGCAGAGAAAGGCAACTCGCGATTTTGAAGAGGCGGAGTCGAGACGCGAAGAAATTGCGAGCGACATTCCCTTAGAGAATGTAGCGGGAAAGATCCTGGTTTTTGACGATGGATTCGAGCTGTTTGCCGACGTAGGCGCCATCAATTTTGACGGATTTCTTTTTCAGGTCGGGGGCGTCGAAGGAAATTTCCTCGAGCAGGCGCTCCATGATGGTGTGGAGGCGGCGCGCGCCGATATTTTCGGTTTGTTCGTTGACGCTGGTGGCAAAGCGAGCGATGGTGGCGATGGCGTCGTCGGTGAAATTGAGCTTCACGCCCTCGGTTTCGAGCAGGGCGAGATACTGCTTGATGAGCGCATTCTTCGGCTCGGTGAGAATGCGGACGAAATCGGCCTCGCCGAGATTCTGGAGTTCGACGCGAATGGGCAAGCGGCCCTGGAGCTCGGGGATGAGATCGGCGGGCTTGCTGACGTGAAAGGCGCCGGCGGCGATGAAGAGGATGTGATCGGTGCGGATCATGCCGTAGCGCGTGTTGACGGTGGTGCCTTCGATGATGGGCAGGATGTCGCGCTGCACGCCCTCGCGTGAAACGTCCGGGCCGTGGCCGGATTCGCGTCCGGCGATTTTGTCGATCTCGTCGATGAAAATGATGCCCATCTGCTCGGCGCGCTCGACGGCGATGCGAGTGACCTGGTCCATGTCCACGAGCTTGTTTTCTTCTTCCTGAATCAGGTAGTCGAAGGCTTCGGCGACGGTCATCTTGCGCTTCTTTTTTTGCTGGCCGAACATGCCGGAAAACATGTCCTTGATGGTGACGTCCATTTCCTCGACGCCCTGGCTGGAGACGATTTCGAAGGCGGGCATGGAGCGCTCGCGGACTTCGACTTCGACCATGCGGTTATCGAGTTTGCCTTCGCGAAGCTGCGCGCGGAGCTTTTCGCGCGTGCGTTCGTTATTTTCGCGGCGCATGGCTTCGACTTGCGGCGAAACAGGATTGGCCGAATCGACCGGCGAAGGACCCGGCGTGGGCGGAAGGAGGAGATCGAGGACGCGCTCCTCGGCGGCCTGCTCGGCGCGTTCGGCGACCTCGTCAAGTTTTTCCTCGCGGACCATATCGATCGAAGTTTCGACAAGATCGCGGATCATGGATTCTACGTCGCGGCCGACGTAGCCGACTTCGGTATATTTCGACGCTTCGACTTTCACAAACGGACAGCCGGCAAGGCGCGCGAGGCGGCGAGCGATCTCCGTCTTGCCGACGCCGGTCGGGCCGATCATCAGAATATTTTTGGGAAGGACTTCCTCGGCCATTTCGGGACTGAGTTTCTGGCGCCGGACGCGATTGCGCAGAGCGATGGCGACGGCTTTTTTCGCGGCGGCCTGGCCGACGATGTACTTATCGAGCTCGACGACGATTTGACGCGGAGTCAGCTCGTCGAATGACGGCTGCTGCTCCGGCTCTTGCTGGCCTTGCTCGCCGGGGAGGTAAATGACCGTATCTTTTTCCGCCTTTTCCGCCATTGTAATCGGTGACCGGATTCTTGTGCGACACCGCGCGCCGCGAAGATCGTTCAGAGCTCCTCGATAGTGAAATTTCCGTTCGTAAAGATGCAGATATCGCTTGCGATGCGCATGGCCTCGTGAACGATGTCTTTGGCATTCATCTTGGTGTTTTTCGAGAGGGCGCGCGCTGCGGCCAGGGCAAACGAGCCGCCGGAGCCGATGGCGACGATTCCGTCGTCCGGTTCGATGATGTCGCCGTGGCCGGAGATGAGAAACGTTCCTTTGAGGTCGGCGACAACGAGCAGTGCGTCGAGATGGCGAAGGGCGCGATCGGTGCGCCAGTCCTTGGCGAGTTCAACGGCGCCTCGGGCGAGATTGCCGTGATGCTCCTGCAATTTCATTTCGAAGCGGGAGAAAAGCGAGAGCGCATCGGCAGTTGAGCCGGCGAAACCCGCGAGGACTTTGTCCTCATACAGGCGGCGGATTTTTTTCGCGGAGTGCTTGACCACACTTTCGCCGAGGGTTACTTGGCCGTCGCCGGCCATGACGACTTTTCCCTCGCGGCGGACGCAAAGGACAGTGGTGCCGTGCATCCGCGAGCTTTTCTGCTCAAATGGCATCCGGCGATTATACCGCGAAGGATGAGCGCGACAAATTTGGGCGCAATCCGCCCGCCTCGTTAAGACGCGCGGAGGCCGGCGTCGAGGGCGTCGGCGAAGGCGTTGATTTCCGTGGGCTGGGTGAAGATGTGCGTGGCGATGCGGACGCGCGGCGCTGGCGCTGCGACTCGGATGGCGCGCTTGTCGCATTCGGCGATCACATTCTTCAAATCGCCCTTCGTGTTCGAAAAGGAGACGAGCCCGCCGTAGAACTGGTCGGCGCTGGCGTTGGCGAAGGCGAGCTGGGGGCGCGCGGCGACGATGTCGCGCACTTTCTTCGCATTCTGATGAATGCGAGCGTAAATGCGGTCGGCGCCGATGGTGGCAAAGAAATCGAGCGAGGCCTTGAGCCCGACCATCACGGAAAGATTCGACGTGCCGAGATTCTCGAAACGGTAGGCCTTGGAATCGTAATCTTTCCAGCCGCCGGAGACGACGTTGACCCAGAGTTGCCGCTGCAGCGGCTCGCGAACGTATAGGAGGCCGGTGCCTTTAGGCGACATGAGCCACTTGTGGGGGCTCGAAGCGTAGAAATCGCAGCCGAGATCGTGAATGTTGAAGGGAATCTGGCCGACGGCGTGCGCGCCGTCCACATGCGTCATAATTCCTTTGGCGCGCGCCATCGCGGAAATCTCCTTCACCGGGAGAATCGTGCCGGTGGAGGTGGTGATGTGGCTGAAAACGAGAATGCGCGTGCGCGGGGTGATGGCGCGCTCGAAGATGCCGACAATTTCTTCGGTGGATTGCGGCGGCACGGGCAACTTTACGGTGACGATCTTGATGCCGAAGCGCGCCTCCTTCTGCTGCCAGCAGCCGTAGCATCCGGGATGCTCCTGATCGGTGAGGATGGCTTCTTCACCGGGCTTCATGTCGAGGCCGTTGCACACGGCGTTGTTGGCTTCGGTGGCGTTGCGGAGGATGGCGAGTTCATCGCGGCTGACTCCGAGGAATGCGGACATGGCATCGCGGAGCTCGTGGATGCGCGTATTTTCCTCGTAGCCAAACCAGGGGTATGCGGGCTCGCGAAATTCCTCGGCGCTGAGCATATGGTCGATCGTGGCGCGAAGAACGGGGAGTGGCGTGCAGCCGATGGAGCCGCAATTCAAATTGATGCGATCGGAAGCGAGGAGCCACTGGCGGCGAAGTTCGGCCCAATAGCGTTCGGGGTCGCTCGTGTAGAGATCGCGGGGCGGGAGAGGAATGTCGTCGTCGAAAAGGCGCTCGGCCTTGGCGAGCGGAAGGTGGAACATCGCGGCAGCCACTGCAGCGCGATGCAGGAAGGCGCGGCGTCTGAGCATAAATCCTCCCGGGCGAAGAAGAATGGGCGGAGTCTAGCACGCACGCGCGGATGGGTCACAGGAAACTCGAGGAGTATCTTTCGGAGAAAATCCGGCCAATCCTTGATCTATCGGCTAACCCAAGTGCGGCTATCGGTGATCGTTCCCTAGGTCTGCGCGAGCGTTTGAAAAACAATCTGTATGCGGATAGCGGAGCGAGTCCGGCACCGGGACAGAGCTACGCGTCTCGTGCCGATATGGCAACGGCGTAGGTCAGAAGGATATATTTCAATTACACGATTTTGCCAGGGTGATTCTTGCGGATCCAATCTTCAACGTCTTTCCTAAGTTCGTCAGCTAGCCTGCCGCAATGATCAGCTTCGCCTTGGGAAACCAGCCCCTGGGTGTCATAGGACGCAATATTTCTCTTCTTTCGAAACTTGTCGAGCGTATGGATAAGTTTCCTGTGAGGATCGATCGAAAACTCGAGAGCTTCAATGGTTCGGTAATGTTCGTTTCCTGTTCGCGCTACACGGTACCCCGCGGCGCGAAGAGCGGCCATCGCAGAGATGCGAATCACATCGTACGAAAGATTCAGCTGAGTATCCGTCGACAATTTGCCCGCTACTGCCTTTTTGTAATCATCAAGCCGCTCATCCGCAAGATCGAGCAGACGGCGGATTTCCGCTGCATCCGACGGCTGCCTTTCGAGCCAATTATTCTTGACCCAATTCTCTAAGGTCATCCTCGTTTCCAATTATGAAGAGCTTCTTACCTGCGAGCACATGACTCAGAAAGTTCCCCTCAATTTTCTTAGAGAACTCCCGTATGGAATACACGGTTGGATTGATCTCTCGATTCAATATTCTCTCGGCGCGGGTGAGGGTTTCGACCACTTCCACAAAATCGACCTTGCCGACGACCATCAAATCGATATCACTGCTTTCAGTTTCGCGCGAGCGTGCCACCGAACCATATACAAAGGCAAGATTGATCCTTTCGCCCAAGCGTTCGAGTGCATCAGACAGGACGTCGTGTATTCCAACCGTCTTGGTTACAAGGTCTTTTATCTCTCTGAAGACAGGACTTCGCTGATTTGCACTATAAAGCGTCTGGGTTCCAAAATCTCGTCGGACGACTAACCCAGCGTCAACGAGCTGCCTAATTTCGCGCTGCACCGGCCCGAGGGTGATTCCCGTTAGACGAGATAGCTGCCGCAGGTAATACTCGTTTCCAACGTGGCCGTACAAAATCGAAAGCACCGCGCCACGAGTCTGTCCAAAGAGAATATCGGAAACCCTGTTCGTACCCATTTCGGGGTCAATCGTACCCTTCTAGGGTACGAGCGTCAACCGGGGTGCCGCAGAAGGTGGACCAACCCGTAATCCCGATGCAGCTGATTTTAACCGCATCTCCCCAGGTACATTTCCGCTGCTCGAGTCTCGGAGTGCGGCCGAGTCCAGAGAGGATGCAATGCGAAGCCGGCGGTTAGTTCTTCTTTTTGGGGGGCTTGATGCCCTTTTCGTTGGCGCGCTGCTGAAGCGAGGCCTGAGTGAAAAGATCCGGAGAAACGCCGGTGTTGTAGTGGCAGGAGAGATAAAAGCCCTGGTAGTAGCGTTTGCCGTCGCGTTCACGGGAAATCTGAAACGGGGTTTGCACGCCGTCAATCAGGTGCCATTCGGAAAAAATCGTGAGGTCTTCGCTCGGCTCGTTGGTGGCCGGATTTTTCGTGACGACGATGCAGCGTACTGGCAAATGCGTAGCCTGCACGATGGCGATGCGAAAAGTCCGGTCTTCGCTATCGGTGATCTCGAGCCAATCGACAGGCTTGAGGTCCACGACGTCTGAACCGGCGTAGTGCAGGGAAAGTCCGGGCTCGTTGAGGCGCGTGCGAATCAGGTTCGTCACGCTCGTTTTCTGCGCGCCCTGGAATCCCGCGACGGTGACCGGATCGGCTTCGCCAACGCCGGATTTATCGAGAGACCAGCCGGAATCGCCATTGAAGACGTCGATGATCGCAGCATTTTTGGCATATTCGAGGCGGGACTTATCGGGATAAATGCGGAGTTCATGGAAGAGAATATAGCCGGTGAGATCGCCGGAAAGACCAAAATTTGCGCGGCGGCCGGTGCAATCGGAGTCGCGGACTTTCAAGTAGGCGTCACCGCCGAGCGCGGCAACCATTTGTTGCAAGAGCGCGCGCGCTTTGGCGCTGTTGGCGTCCGGGGACATGGTGACGGGATTGTCCTGCTGCGAGCGAGCGGAGAGCGCAGGGGCGGAAATCCAAACCGCAGCGAGTGCAAACGCGCTGATAAATGCGCCAGCGAGAGTTTTTTTCCCGATCGAACTTAGCCGCACAGAACCGCGCCTCCATTTACATTGAGTATTTCGCCGGTAATAAAGGTTGCCAAATCGGAGGCGAGGAACAGGATTGGCCCGGCAATCTCCTCGGCGGTGCCGGGGCGGCCCAGCGGAATGACGGACGTCGCGAACTTCCAACCTTCCTTGGTGTGAAGCACTCCGGCGCTCATGTCGGTATCGACCCAGCCAGGTGCGACGCAATTCACAGAAATGTGATGGCGAGCGAGTTCCGTGGCGAGTCCCTTCACGAAGCTGATGATCGCGCCCTTGCTCGCGGCGTAGTGGGAATGAAAAGCTTCTCCGCGCTGTCCGGCCGTGGAGCTTATCGCGATGATGCGGCCGCCTTTTTGCGCGATCATGCGCTGCGCGGCGTAATGCGTAACGGCGTAGACGCTCTTCAGGTTGGTGCGCAGCATTTCGTCCCATTCTTTTTCGCCGAGCTTTTCAATAGGAGCGTCGTCCGAATTCCAAATTCCGGCATTGGCCACCAGGATATCGACGCGTCCGAGGCGTTCCGCGGCGTGATCGATCAGTTTCTTCGCATCCGCCATTTTGCCGAGATCGGCTTTGAGCGATTCGACGCGCGTTCCGTGTTTTCGGGCTTCCTGTTCGACCTGCTGCGCAGCATCTTTGCTGCGATGGTAATTGAACACGACATCGGCGCCGGACTTCGCGAAGAGTTTCACGGCGGCGGCGCCAATACCGCGCGAGCCTCCCGTGATGACAGCGGCTTTGCCAGCCAGTGAAATCATGCCACCCCCAGAAATTTGCGAAAACTGGCCGCGGCTGCGGCCGTTACGTCGCTTGCGGAACTACCCCGGCGCCCGCTCGGACCAGGGCGCGAAAGAGAGAGATTGAGAATGCGTCGCCAGCCATCCGTTCGGGATGCCATTGAACCCCGATGATCAGCGGCAAGTCGGAGTCACGATCGCCGGGGTCTGAAGGCATTGCAGTGCCGACATATTCCACGGCTTCGATGATTCCGTCGGGCGCTTTCGCGGAGACCCGCAAGCCGCGCCCCGGGACGAGAATGGCTTGGTGGTGTGAGGTGTTGACCTGCACGGTGAGCGCTGTGGAATTCGAAGCCGCGCCAGGGGAGGCGGCAAGTTCGGCCAGATACGTCTGCGGCTCTATGAGGATTTCGTGCATAGGATCGGCAGCGGGCGTAGCGCCAACTTCGCCGGTTGGTCTAACGGTGTGGCGCAGCGTGCGTGGAAATTCGCTGGGAATATCCTGGATCAACGTGCCGCCGAAGAAGACGTTGAGCGATTGAGCGCCGTAGCAAATTGCGAGGACCGGCTTTCCTTCGGCAAGCGCGTGCTCGTAGATGGCCCAGTCCGTGCGCTCGCGTGCTGGGTCGGCGGGGCCGCAGCGTTCGTGGCGCGCAGCGCCGTATCGCGCGGGATCGACGTCGGCCGGGCTGCCAGTCGTCACGAAGGCGTCGAGGGAATTCAGGAGGCGCGCCAGGGGCGCGTCGTCCAGTTGGAGCGAAACGGGAACGGCTTCGCCACCGGCCTGGCGCACAGACTCGCAATAGAATTCGTGTTTGCGGTTTTCGCCGCTTTGCTCTTCGCGCAGAGTGCGATACGGCACTCCGACGCGCACGCGTGATTCGAGGGAAGCCACCATATGCTCTAAATCGTAGCATCGGGAATTGAGGCCTATCAACTTTGACCGGCTAGGTCGAAATCGCGGCGGCTGACGGCTGGCGGGAATTCCACCATGCGCGCAGAGTTCCGACCAGATAAAGCGAACCCGTGACAATGACAACATCGGACGGGGCGGCATCAGAGATCGCCATCTGAAGCGCTGCTGAAGGATCCGGCACGATTCGAGTGGTGGCAGCCATCCCGTGGGTAATCTCGGCGAGAGCTTCGGCAGAGAGGGCGCGTGAATTCTTCGGCGCTGTAAGGAAAACACTCGCAGCGCGCGGGAAGAGGAGCTCCGCGATTTCGTCAACCGACTTGTCTCGAACCGCGCCAAAGACCAGCAGGATGCGGCGGCCGGCGAAGTTTTCGTCCAGGAATTCGGCCAATTCGCGCGCCCCGGCGGGATTGTGGGAGCCGTCGAGAAAGACTGTGGGATTCTCGGATATTTGCTCCAGGCGTCCGGGCCAGCGAACAGCGGCAATGCCTTTTGCGATGTGTTCGGGAGGCAACTTGAATCCGCGCGAGGCCAGGACGCGCGCTGCCGCAATGGCCGTCACGGCGTTGCGGACCTGAAATTCGCCCGGTAGCGGAACTTCGAGAGACACACTGAAATCGTCGCGGGCGCCCGAGACATGCACGTGGCTGCCGCGGACGTCTGATTCGTTTAGCTTCACGCGATAGTCCACGTCGATTTCAATCAGCGGAGAGGAGAGTTCAGCTGCGCGACGGCGAATCACTTCATCTGCTAATGGATCGGCAGCTGCGGATACGACAGGAACGCCAGCTTTGATGATGCCGGCTTTCTCGCCTGCGATCTGCTCGATGGCATGACCGAGAAAGGCTTCGTGATCGAAAGCAATTTGCGTGATGACGCTTACTTCGGGAACAACGATGTTGGTGGCGTCGAAGCGGCCGCCCATACCGACTTCGAAGACCGCAACTTCTACATTGGCTCGCGCGAAGTAATCGAACGCCATCGCAGTAATACATTCAAAAAAGGACGGGTGCGATGTGAGCTTGCCGGAGCCGATCATTTCCTCGACGAGCCCGCGGAGGCGAGAAAATGCCGCAGCGAATTCCTCATCGCTGATTTCTGAGCCCGCGACGCGGATGCGCTCGTTGATTCGTTCGAGATGCGGTGAAGTAAAAAGCCCGGTGCGATACCCGGCTCCGCGCAGGATGGATTCAATCATTGCGGCGGTCGAACCTTTTCCGTTCGTGCCAGCGATGTGGACGGAGCGGAATCTGTTTTGCGGATTACCCGTCCGCGCCGCGAGCGCCGAGATGTTCGCCAAGTCAAACTTCATCGTGCGCGCGTGCGCGGGAGCTTCAAGTTCACGGCCGAGTGAATAGAGGTACTGGACGGATTCCGGATAATTCATAGGCTGCAGGCTACGCGAGGAAAAAATCGAACGCGTTGGCGATATAGGTTTTCAGATCCTTCCGGTGCACGACAGCGTCAAGAAATCCGTGATCGAGGAGAAATTCGGAGCGCTGGAAGCCCTCGGGTAACTTCTGGCGGATGGTCTGTTCGATCACTCGAGGCCCTGCAAATCCGATCAGCGCGCCGGGCTCCGCGATATTCAGGTCGCCAAGCATTGCGAAGCTGGCGGTAACGCCGCCGGTTGTCGGGTTGGTGAGTACGGAAATGTAGGGCAGCTTCACGTCGTCGAGTTTCGCAAGTGCGGCGGAAACTTTCGCCAACTGCATCAGCGAGATGGTGCCCTCCATCATGCGAGCGCCCGATGAGGCGGATACGATTACGAGCGGCAACCTGCGAGCTATGGCTCGCTCGATCGCGCGCGTGACTTTTTCGCCGACGACAGCGCCCATCGAGCCGCCGATGAACCGAAACTCCATCGCGCAGGAAATCGCGGGGCGGCCGCTGATTAACCCCTCGCCGGTGAGGATTGCGTCTTTCATGCCAAGCTTGCGCTGCGAGCTGCGCAGCTGATCGGAATAGACTTTCAGACCGACAAATTTGAGCGGATCGGTGGACGTGAGTTCGGCGTCGTACTCTTCCCAATGCCCGTCGAAGAGCATGGCCATGCGATCGCGAGCGCCGAGCGAAAAATGGTGTTGGCATTTCGGACAGACGTGCAGATTCGCTTCGAGATCTTTTTTCCAGACGATAGCGCGACAGCCTTCGCATTTCGTCCATAAGCCTTCGGTGCGGACGCTGCGCTCATCGGGAGGAACGGGATTCTCGATCGATTTTTTCTGCCGCTTGAACCAGGCCATTCCTAATAGTCTATCCCGCGCTGGGCGAGAATTCCTTTCGTGTAGGGATGCTTCACCTCGCGCATTTCGGTCACGAGGTCGGCGAGTTCGGTGATCTTGGGATGCGCGTTGCGGCCGGTGCAGATCACGTGGAGCCGCTCCGGACGCCGAGCGAGTTCCGCGGCCACCTTTTCCGGGTCGAGCATCTTGTAGCTGATCACGTAATTGATTTCGTCGAGAACGACGAGGTCCCACTGGCCGCTGTGCATTTGCTCGACAGCCCAGCCCCACGCCTCCTCGCAGAGCCGCACATCCTCAGGATCGGTCTCAGCGCCGCCAATTTTCACGAAGCCACGGCCCATCGGGCGGATCAGCATTTTGTCGTCGCCGAGCATTTTGGCGGCGTCGAGCTCTCCGTAATGCCAGGAACCTTTGATGAATTGGACCATCAGAACGCGAAGGCCCTGTCCCACGGCGCGAAACGAAGTGCCGAGAGCGCACGTGGTCTTGCCCTTTCCGGGGCCGGTGTAGATGATGAGCAGGCCTTTTTCTTCGGGCATCGTTTCGTCACAAACACGCTTCGACGCGGCGTACGCGGCGAGCGAAGCTCATACTGATGTTGCAGCACATAAACGTCAAGCCAGCGGCATTACTTCGAATACGGATGCCCGGCCAGAATCGTGAAGGCGCGGTAGATCTGTTCCGCCAGAACGACGCGGGCAAACTCATGCGGCATCGTGAGAGACGAAAGCGAGAGCTTGAGCGTGGCGCGCTTGATCAAATCGTCCGGAAAGCCTGTCGCGCCGCCGCACAAAAACGCGAGTTCGCGGCTGCCGGAGTCGCGCTGCGTTTGTAGCCATTTCGAGAATTCCGGCGTCGTGAAGTTCTTGCCGGCTGCGTCGAGAAGAACGACCGTGGCATTCGGCGCGAAGGAAATCTTGCGAATCGCGGCAGATTCTTCGCGTACTTCGACAATGTCCAGTTCGGCGTAATGGCGAATGCGAGCGGCGTAATCGTCAATCATCCCGCGGCATTCTGCGCGGCGGGTCTTGCCGAGCAAGACGAGGTGAACTTTCATCAGGACGGTGGCTGTGTGCTGATGAGGCCGTAGCGCTTGCGCTTGTCGAGCAGCGTCTTCCGGCTGATGCCGAGGATTTCCGCAGCTTTCGTGATTTTGTAGTGCGTCGCCTCGAGGGTGGCGACGATGACCTGACGTTCGACGTCTTCGAGCGATTGCAGCCTCGCGGAAGCGGAGTGTGAAGAGGAGGATACGCGCACGTTTTCCGGCAAGTCGGCCGCAGTGATCGTGTCGCCTTTTCCAAAGACGAGAGCGCGCTCGATCACGTTTTTCAGTTCGCGGATATTTCCTGGCCACGCATAGGATTCGAGGGAGTGGCGCGCGTCGTCAGCGAAGGCGATGGCGTTTCGCGCGTGAAGCGGCGCGAGGCGCGAAAGCAGATTTTCGGCCAGCGGCAGGATATCTGCGCGGCGTTCGCGCAAAGGAGGAAGCGCGATGTTGACCACGTTGAGGCGGAAGTAGAGATCCTCGCGGAAGGCCGACGCAGCGATCAGCTGCGGCAGATCCGCATTGGTTAACGCGATGAGGCGCGCATCGAGCTGCAAGGTTTCATTGCCGCCGAGCCGCTCGAACGTGCGCTCTTCGAGAACGCGCATCAATTTCGACTGGATCGCCGGGGTCAGCGCGGCGACTTCATCAAGAACGATCGTGCCGCCATACGCCATCTCGAGGCGGCCCAGTTTGCGTTCGACCGCTCCGGTGAATGCGCCGCGCTCGTGGCCGAAGAGTTCGGATTCGACGAGTTCGTGGGGAAGGCTCGCGCAATCAATCTTCAAAAACGGCGCATCGTGACGCGCACCGAGCTCGTGAATCAAACGCGCCAAGTGGTCTTTGCCGGAGCCGCTCTCGCCCGTGATGAGCAATGTGGTCGCGGCGCTGGCGACTTTTTGTGCGGTTTCGAGGATTTGGCGCGAGGATTCTTCATGCGCGATCCATGCGATGGGAGCGACGAAGCGCGTTTCGCTCATGCCTGCGCAGCCTCGTCGCGGAATTCGCTGAGCGCTGCGTCAACATCCGGGAAGACGATTCGCTTTGCGCTGCGCCATAGGCGCTCGAGATCGTAATAGCCGCGGGTGCGTTCGGTGAAGATGTGCACGAGAAAACTGCCGTAATCGAGCAAAACCCATTCGGATTCGCCGCGGCCCTCGCGATGCTGGAGCTTCCAGCCGTTCTTTTCGAGTTGCGCTTCGATTTCCTCGCTGATGCTGGAAACCTGCCGGGCGCTGAACCCAGTGCAGAGCAAGAAATGATTCGTGAATGCACCGAGGCCGGTCAGGTCGAGCAAGGTGACGTTGGCGGCTTTTTTATTTTGCGCGGCTTCGACGGCGCAGCGCAATTCAGTACGGAGGGAATCCCTATTCACCGGTATAGGCCCTGCTTTTCAATGTATTCCTTGACGCGGCGCGGCACAAGCCCGGCAATCGAGTGTCCTGCGCGGATGCGGCCGCGGATATCCGTGGCGGACACTTCGCTGGCGACTGTAGTGAGGGGATGAATCGCAGTTCGCTTCAGCTGAATCGTGCTCGAGAGCGGGGCGGACTCGCGAGACTGCCGCGAGCCGAGCATCTCTGCCGGAATCGCGGAATAGAGACGCTGCAAATCGAAGCCCGGACGGTTGGCGACGATGAAGTCGCACATGCCGAGCAG
>DASTCZ010000163.1:0-4999 GCA_035710585.1 Candidatus Acidiferrales bacterium
CAATCCCAGAGCGTTTGCGCGGCAGTACTTCGCGATCGGGCACGCTGCGCAGCGAGGCGCGCGTGGAGTGCAAACGATCGCGCCGAGTTCCATCATCGCCTGATTCCAATCGCCCGCTGCGCGCCGGGCGAGCAGAAGGTCTGCGGCTATCGACAGCTGCTTCCATCGTCGCGGGACGCGGAGATCGCCGCGAATCGCGCCGAGCCGCGCGAGAACACGCGCGACATTTCCATCGAGCGCCGCATGTTGCGCGCCGTAGGCGATGCTCAAAATCGCGGCCGATGTATAGTCGCCGATGCCTGCTAGTTCTAAGGCCACCGCGCGCTCTCGCGGAAATTTGCTGCCGTGCCGTTCTGTAATTTGTTTTGCCGCCGCGTGAAGATTTTTTGCACGGCTGTAATAACCAAGCCCCGCCCACATCGCCAGAACGCTCTCGGATTTCGCCCGCGCCAGCGCTTCTACGTCGGGGAATCTCTTAAGGAACCTCTCATAATACGGAAGCACTGCCGCGACGCGCGTTTGCTGCAGCATGATTTCTGAGATCCATATGCGATAAGGATCTCGCGTCGTGCGCCAGGGCAAACTGCGCTTTTCTCCCGCAAACCAGCGCAATAGTGCCCGGCGAAATCGGCCGAGCTCGGGCGGTTCGAGTTTCCAGGGAGAGATCACCGGAAATTCTTATACCAGAAAGAGCTCGTTCGTGAAGGAACCGCTGGCGATTCGAGGAGTTGAACTACAGTTGATTGAAATAGAGCATGTAGGAAGAAGACCACAACGCTGTGGGTATCGACCCGCGCGGCGCTGACGTCAGCACGATCTTATAAACATCGTCATGCTCACTGAGGTGTCGCAACAGCTGAGACCGCGTAACCGCTTGCGGCGCTAGCTCATCTTCGCCGGAGTCCTCGCCGATGGGTTCCGCGAGGGCGAGATGGCGCATGATGTCGTAGATCGATTCTGAAGACCGGGCGAGCGGTACCTCGATCCCGGCGGAGTTGAATCCGACGACAGCATCCAATTCGAAGAAGTGCCACGCCAATGCGGCGCACAGGTTCACGGCCTTTTCAAATTGTGCTTCGTCGCCTTTGACGCTGGCGACGAAAGGATCAAGCGCGAGCAGTACGCGTCTCTCGTCTTCGCGTGCGAATTCGCGGACCATCAGACCGCCTGTCCGCGCCGTCGCTTTCCAGTCCACGAATCTCGCGTTGTCGTTCGGGAGCAGATCCCGAATCGCATACAGATCGTGGCCGCGGCCGCGTTGAAAGCTTTCCAACTCGCCGCTTAGCAAAGGCAGAATCTCGAAAAACTGATCTGTTGGTGCGATCGGCGGATAGACGATGACTTCCCGTTCCATCGAAACGCGGCGAGTTTTCTCCAGGAATCCGAATGGAAATCGAGTGCTCACCGAGAGCACCTTTTGTTGATACCGTCCTCGCCTTGGGAAGGTGAGATCCACCGATTGCCGCAGGGAATCGCGCCGCGGAATGAATGGAAAAAAAACAGGCGTCGACAGAATTGCGCCCACTTGCGCAGGGCGACTGACCTTTGATGGATTCGCCTTGTTTCGCGCTGGCTTCGACGTGGGTGTTGCGACGCGGAGCGAAAACGACGGCATTAGCGATTTGTGATTGCGAAGCTCGATGAGCGCGTTCGCGGGCCGCCGCGCGAAGATGTGCTCCGGCAGCGCGAAATCCAATTCGAGCGCAGTGACCGTGATGCGCGACAGCACTCCAGAAATCAAGATCGCCGCCAGCATGCAACCAAGAATGAGAAAGAGGAGATTGTTTCCGGTATTAAGCGCTGCGAGCGCTACCGCGAACACGCCTCCAATGAACACCACACCCTGTTTCGTGATCCGGTATTCAATCTGGTAGGCGAGCCAATTGAGGGCAGTGCGCCGCGCGAGAGCGGGCACTACTGTGACTGCAGTCCATCCAGCGAGTGCGAGCGCTCCGAGACCCGCAATTGCGGCAGTCGCGAGCGAACCCGATTGCGCCGCGGCGCCCGAGTAGATGGCCAGAAAGAGCGCCTGAGCGAGCGCGATCATCCCGTAGAAGAAATTGCGCCACGCCGAACGCTCTTTTTTCGGATTTTCGAAGGCGTTTGCGGCTGATGTCATTGGTGAGGTCGAAGACAGGGCGTTCAATTCCGCAGGACCCGAACTTGCGAATTTTGACGCGGGACAGAGAGCGTCCCGAATTCCCTACATCGGCACTGGAACTGAATCCAGGATTTCACGAAGCAGTTCCGCCGCTTGTTCGGATTTCTTCTGCGTGGACAAATAGCGCGTGTTCACCACAACGCGATGAGCGAAAACCGGGATAACAAGCTGTTTGAAATCGTCCGGAAAGCAGAAATCGCGGCCTTTGAGCAGGGCCCGCGCCTGCGCCGCCCGATGCAACATCAAGGTTCCACGCGTGCTCACTCCCAGGCTGAACTTTTCGTTGTTGCGCGTTCGCTCGGCGATTTCGAGCGCGTAATCGATAAGGGATTCTTCGACGCGAATGCGCTCCGCCGCGGCTTGCAAAGCGGCGACATCGGTCGCTTCCATCACCGGGGACATTGTTTCCACCGACGTGTGCCCGATCGATTCGCGCAGGATCTGCTTCTCGCTCGCGCGCGCCGGGTATCCCATGCGCACACGAATCAAAAATCGGTCCAATTGCGATTCAGGCAAGGGATAAGTTCCGTGATGTTCGACCGGATTTTGTGTGGCAAGTACGATAAATGGCTGCGGCAGCGAATGCGTGTGGTTTTCGACCGTCACGCGCGCCTCGTTCATCGCCTCAAGCAGAGCCGACTGCGTCTTAGGCGTAGTGCGATTGATTTCATCGGCGAGGACCACGTTCGCGAAGAGCGGACCGTGCTTGAACTCGAATTCCTCTCGCGACTGGTTGTACACGGTCGTTCCGATCACATCGCTGGGCAATAGATCCGAAGTGAATTGAATTCGTTGGAAGGTGCAATGGAACGACCGCGCCAGCGCCTGCGCCAGCGTCGTCTTTCCCACGCCGGGCACGTCTTCGAGCAGAAGATGCCCGCGGGCGATCAGTGCTGTGAGCGCGAGCTCGATGACTTCATCTTTTCCTTTGATTACTTGCGCAATCGCTCGTGCCAACCGGGCGGCTTGCGCTGTTTCGAATGCAACAGAAGATTGCTCCAGGGCGGTGCGCATAGACGAGAAACTATTTTGCGACACCGCCGCAGAGTTTTTGTGATTTTTGCAGAAGTACGGTGCCCAGTTCGATACGCGAATCCTGTGCCGGCGCCGCGCCGCACAAAGTCAAACTCCATTTTATGGAGGTGGTGGGCGATCAAGGACTTGAACCTTGGACCTCTCCCGTGTGAGGGGAGCGCTCTAACCAACTGAGCTAATCGCCCGATGAAACGAAATTCTGAGGGCAAAGAAATAGTACGCGAGCGAACGAACCGTTGCAATCTCGCGGGCCGATTTTGACCGCGCTGTCAAAGGCGGAGAAGTTGCGCACGTTCTATTTTCGGCTGCGCTGCTGTGGTAATGTTTGCGCGGTTTCGACTGACCAGTTTCTTGATTTTGAGTTCTGCTGAGCTGCGCATGTCCACATTTCTTAAGACGATTGAGATTCTCTGCCTCGGTATCTGGCTGGGGATGATCTGCCTACTGAGCTTCGTCGTCGCTCCCGGAGCGTTCAGCCTGATGCCGAATCAGGATTTGGCGGGCGAAATTGTGCGATTCACGCTCGCGCGCCTGCATTTCATCGGACTCGCGCTCGGAGTCATTTATCTAGTCGCGCATTTCTGGCGGGCCGGCTCTGCAGACCATCTTCTGCGTCTCGTCGCTTTCCTCGTGCTGGCCATGATCCTGCTCACAGCTTTTTCGCAGTTCTACGTTGGCGCCCACATGGCGCAATTGCGCCGCGATATGGGTTCGATCGCGTCAACCTCGCAATCGAGCCCGCTTCGGCAGGAATTCGAGCAATATCACAAATATTCGGTATGGCTGGAGAGCGCCGTGCTTTTGATCGGGTTCGCCGCGATGTATCTCACCGTCCGAAGCGATTAGTTCATCCTCAGTGAGCCACCGGATTCAACCTGCAGCTACAGCTGAGGGCCCTTCAACACGCGTTTCTTGTTCAAAGCTTCGCGGAAAGAAAATGAGTGCAGCGCACAGAACAATCGCGTACAGGAAAAACCGGCTGCCGAAAAATAGTAAAATCGTTGGTGCGCACATCAATGATGTCAGGAATGCCAAATCTCTCCGGGGTTGGAACGATGCGCCCGCTGCGATTCGCGCGCAGAGCGTCGATATGGGGATTAACAGCAGCGAAAGATCGTGCGGAAGTGCGTGGTAGCTTACGAGCACCGCACAAATCACAATGTTCGCAAGTCCCCTTATACGGAACGCGCACCAGACCAGCATTCCGATCGACAACCCAGCAGTCAACTGCTGAAGCGAACCGTGTTGTAAGACACCTCCTAAGGTCGTCTCAATAAATCCACGGAGATTAGCCATTGCTGACGGAAACACCATATAGGCCGCTTGCTGAGATGCTCCGGACAGACGGGTGCTCATGTTTAGGAGCATTCCGAGGCCGCTTTGTGCCCCTGAAATCCCTACCAAGCAAACTGAAATGCCGGCGAGTGCGAATGTTGTCGCGGCGAACGCAGCGAAAAACCGCGATCGTCTCAGGCCGATTAGAACGGCCGCCGGAAGGACGAACTGGAACTTAAAGAGTGCTAACGCCAGAATCGCGCCCGCTTTTGCATCGCTCCGGGTCTCGAGCATCTGGCCACAAATCACGAACAACACAAGCATAAGGATCGAATCCTGTCCCTGCATTAACGCGATAAAGATAGGCAAGAACCCGCAGAGCAGCGTCAACTGCATCCATCGGCAATTTGGCCCTGGCGCCACATTTCCCCTTCGAATCCGCTTGAAAACGACTAGCAGCAGTAGCGCGTTCAGAATTCCGAATGCGGAGTACGCGTAGCGATACCTCAAAAATGAAAACGGTACGAA
>DASTCZ010000164.1:0-6394 GCA_035710585.1 Candidatus Acidiferrales bacterium
CCGCTCGCCCAATCGTTGGTGGTTTCAGCTGTGGCTGATTCTGCTGCCGCTGACGATCGCCGGAGTGTTCGTCGAACCGCTTGTGATCGAACCGCTCTTCTACGACTTCCGCCCCTTGGCCGCGTCTCACGCAACGCTGACCACCCAGATCCAATCGATCGCGTCGCGCGCTGGAACGAACATTCCCCGCGAACGCATCTTCGAGATGCTCGCGAGCCAAAAACTGAATGCCTTGAACGCCTATGTCACGGGCATCGGCCCGTCCAAGCGCGTCGTCGTGTGGGACACGCTCTTCCGCGACATGTCCGATGACGAAATCTTGTACGTCATCGGCCATGAGCTCGGCCACTACGTCCTCAATCACGTCTGGAAGGGAATCGCAATCGGTTACGTTGTACTGTTTTTCGGCTTGTGGATTCTGTGGCGCCTGCAATCGTCACTGCTTCGCAGGCGCGCCGCCTCTTGGAAGTTTCGCGGCCTGGATGATCTCGCCGCGCTCGCCTCGCTCTTATTTCTATTTTCGATTCTGAATCTCGCCGCCACTCCGCTCGTAAATGCCACCAGCCGCTATATTGAGCACCAGGCCGACGTCTTCGGCCTCGAAGTGATCCACGGCGTCATCCCAAATGAGCCGCAAGTGGCGGCTCACTCCGAACAGGTCCTCGGCGAAATCGATCTTGAAGAGCCCGATCCTTCCTGGTTCACCGTATTCTGGTTCGACGATCACCCGCCCATCGCGCAGCGCCTCGATTTCGCACTCCATTACGACCCCTGGTCGCAGGGGCGTTCTCCGCAGTTCATCCATTGACGTCAATCTTCCGTATTACTGATTGGAGCCGATCGGCGCATAATTGTCCTCAGGGATGAATCAGCGGTAATCAGCCATTGGAAGAAAAAGCCATGAAGAAACCCGCACTTTTCCTTTTTTGCATCGTCAGCATCATTGCGACCGCAGTCATATACGTTGCTTCGCGGACTGCATCCTCATCCTTGGCGGCGGCTCTGCCTCAATCCGCGAACCCGTCAAACGGCGCGCCAACCGGGCCGGTGCTCGTCGAACTCTTTACTTCCGAAGGCTGCTCCGATTGCCCGTCGGCCGACACCCTCCTCGCACAACTCGATAAAGATCAGTCGGTCGCCGGCGCGAGCGTGATCGTCCTCGAACATCACGTCGATTACTGGAACGGAGACGGCTGGCCCGATCCCTTTTCCTCCACAATAGCCACCGACCGCCAGCGCCGCTACGCTTTCGGCCGCAGCGGCGACCAGATCTACACCCCGGAAATGATTGTCGATGGCGGCGACGGTTTCGTCGGCAGCAACGCCCGCCTCGCTCAGCGCGCGATCGCAGCTGCGGCAAAAATGCCGAAGGCCTCCGTGAAGCTCGATTGGACGGGCGCCGAATCGAATCTTTCGCGCCAGTTGCGCGTCAACGTCTCGCCGCTGCAGCAAGCCGCCGGTGACCGCCCGCTCGTGTTCCTTGCCATCACCGAAAATCATCTGCACTCTGACGTGAAGCGCGGAGAAAATGCCGGCCGCGCACTAGATCACAGTGGCGTCGTCCGTCATTTCGCGCAGATCGGCAAGGCCGGCAATCCGACGAAAGACGGTTTCGTTTTTGACTCGCCCTTCACCGTGAAATTCGGCGCTGATTGGAAGCGCCCCGATCTTCACGCCGTCGTTTTCATTCAGGATCCCAAGTCCATGCGCGTCTTGGGCGCCGCCGCGCTCGCTTACTGATCCCCTCATACGTTTTCATGCGTTCCTCGCGGGATGCTAGACTCGCCTTCCGCCATAGATGACGCGCGTCGAATGCACAGTCGAAATTGCTACCGCGCCAAACGAAATCGCCGTTTTCTTCGTTCCGGGACGCATGTCCTATTGGTACGGCCGCGAAATGGACGCCGAGATTCGCGCACTGGCCTGCGGCGCGGAGTTCATGCCTTCGCAGATCGTGCAGATTTCTGGGAAAATCCGCGGCCGCGAGGTCGCCCACTCCGCGGTTATCACCAAATTCGAATGGGGAAAACTTCTCGAATGGAGATTTAAGGATTCCTACGGCGTGCGCGGCATCGAGCGCTGGGAAATTGAGCCCACCGCGGACTCATCCACTCGCGTGAGAATGATCAGCGAATACGAAATGCCCGGCGCATTCGCCGGCGCGATCGATTGGCTCGTCACGCGCCGCGCGCTCGCCCGCCGCAATCGCGAATATCTCGCGCGCCTCAAAAAGCTCGCCGAACGTACTTGATTGACCGCACACGCCGGATTCTTCTTTTGCGAATCGAACAATAAGGAGGAATCGCAATGCCGCGGCACACTCACAAATTCACCATCGCCGACAAGGACGCAGTGGAGGAATTGCTTTCGAAATTGCATGCGCAGGGATCGCGCGGAAACCGGCGAGAGCGTCTCTTTGACGCACTCGAACAAGCTTCGCAGCGCTACAACAAGTCATCGCAAAAAGAACGCCAAGCTTTCTTTCACGGATTGCTGACGGGTTACGCGGTCGCGCTGAAACTTTGGTAGCAGCGGAGCAGTTCAGCTATCCCTTGATCGTAATCTTGAAGAAAGTCATCTTCCCTACGCGAACGTCAAACGTCCGCGGCACATTCAAATCGATTTCATAGGAAGGGTCCAGAACCCTCACGCCGTCAACCTCGACTGCGCCTTGCTTAATCAGCCTTTCGGCCTCGGTACGTGAGAGTTTGTGGTCGGTCCAATAGGTCAAGGAACGTGCGAGTTTCTCCTTCCCGCTTGGGTCAATAAAGCGTTGTGTCACGCTCGTCGGCGCCTGGCGTTCCTGAAACACGCGCCGGAAGTTTTCCGCCGCGGCAGCTGCGACCGCCGCTCCATGAAACGGCGCAATAATCTCCTGCGCCATCGCCATCTTTACTTCCATGGGGTGCGCCGTGCCGCTCGCCACGTCCTTCTTCAACTTCGCGATATCCGCCGGCGCGCGGTCCGTCAGCAGTTCCAAATACGGCCACATCGTCTCGTCCGAAATGCTCATCAATTTTCCGAACATCTGCGCCGGCGGCTCTGAAATCCCGACGTAATTCCCCAGGCTCTTCGACATTTTCCGCTGCCCATCGAGCCCTACCAGAATCGGCAGCGTCATCACCGCCTGCGTCGCCTCGCCATACTCGCGCTGAATCTCGCGCCCCATCAGCAAATTGAATTTTTGCTCCGTTGCGCCGAGCTCCACATCCGCCTTCAGCACCACGGAGTCATACGCCACCAGCAGCGGGTACAGAATTTCGTGCACCGAAATCGGCTGATTGGTCCCCAGACGCTGCCGGAAATCTTCGTGCTCCAGCATCCGCGCCAGCCGGTATTTCCCGCACAAATGAATCAACTCAATGCTCGTCAACGCACCGAGCCAGTCCGCGTTGTAGCGCACCTCGGTTTTTTTCGGATCGAGGATCTTGAACACCTGGTCGAGGTACGTCGTCGCGTTTTCGCGCACTTGCTCGCGGCTCGGCGTCGGTCGCGTTTCCGATTGCCCCGTCGGATCGCCCACCATCGCCGTGAAATCGCCGATCAAGAATACCGCCGTGTGCCCCAAGTCCTGGAAGTGCTTCAACTTTCGAATCACGACTGTGTGACCGAGATGAAGATCCGGCGCCGTAGGATCCACGCCGAGCTTCGCGCGTAAAGGCACTCCCGTCGCGCGCGATTTTTCCAGCTTCGCCTTGAATTCCGGCTCGGGAATTATTTCCGCGACGCCTTTGCGCAGATAATCGAACTGCTCCGCAACCGGCGCGAATTGGATTTTCTCGCTCATGAACTCGTGCCGACGCTTTCCGTGTGAATCACTCGCCGCCCCTCGACCCGGTATCGCCCCGATAGCACGATCCGCACCGCCTCCGCGTAAATCCGGTGCTCCTCCTTCAAAACCCGCGCCGCAAGTGTTTCATTCGTGTCGTCATCAAGCACCGGCACGATCGCCTGCAATATGATCGGCCCTGCGTCCAAATTTTCGTCCACGAAGTGCACCGTGCATCCCGCGTAACGCACACCGTACTCAAGCGCCTGCCGCTGCGCCTCAAGCCCCGGAAACGCCGGCAGCAGCGACGGGTGAATGTTCAAGATTTTTCCGTGATACTCCTTCACAAAATAGGGCGATAGCAGCCGCATGAATCCCGCCAGGCACACCAGCTCAACCCCAGCATCCCGCATCGCCGCCACGACCAACCGGTCGTACGCCTCCCGCTCCAGCCCCTTCGACGGAATCACGCGCGCCGGAATTCGCCGCTCGCGCGCGCGGTCCATCGCCGGTGCGCCTTCGCGATTGCTGACCACCAGTGCAATTTCCGCGCCCGGAATTTTTCCCGCAGCGATATTGTCGGCGAGCGCTTCGAAATTCGAACCGCGCCCGCTCACTAAAACGCCGATTTTCTTTTTCATCGGAACATGCGCCGGACGTTACGCAATGGCGTGAGAATCCGACTCTTGCTTCAACGCGGCGATAAATCCATCCACAGGCTGCGGCCCCAAATCACCTTTGCTCCGATGCCGCACCGCTACCGTGCCCGCTTCCGCTTCCTTCCCGCCCACCACCAGCATGTACGGAATCTTCTGCAATTGCGCGTCGCGAATCTTCGCCTGCAGCTTCTCATTGCGCTCATCAAGCTCCGCGCGCAGCCCCATCGCCGTTAGCCGATTGTGAACTTGCCGCCCATAATCGTTCTGCTTCTCAGTGATCGGCAGCACGATCGCCTGCACCGGTGCGAGCCACGCTGGAAAAGCCCCCGCATACAGCTCGATCAAATAGGAAACCATCCGCTCCATCGTGCTGATCACGCCGCGATGGATCATCACCGGCCGATGCGCGGCGCCGTCCGCGCCGATGTACTCAAGCTCGAACTGATTCGGCAAATGGAAGTCGATCTGAATCGTCGAATAGGTCTCCTCGTGTCCCATCACGTCCGCCAGCTGAATATCCAGCTTCGGGCCGTAAAACGCCGCCTCGCCCGGCGCCTCGCGATAAGGCAGCTGCAGCGCGTCCATCGCTTCGCGCAGCACGCGCTCGCCCAGCTCCCACATCGCGTCGTTATCGACGTATTTTTCCTTGTCCGCTTTGTCGCGCAGCGAAAGCCGGTAGCTGTAATCCTTGATCCCCAAATCCTTATAAGACTGCTCGACCAGCTTCATCACGCCGGTAAATTCCGCCTTGATCTGTTCGGGAGTGCAAAAAATGTGCGCATCGTTCAGCGTCATCGCGCGCACCCGGCTCAATCCGCTCAGCACGCCCGACCGCTCGTAGCGGTACATCGTGCCCAGCTCCGCCAGTCGCACCGGCAGCTCGCGATAGCTCCGCCGCTTCGAGCTGTAAATCAAAATGTGGTGCGGACAATTCATCGGCCGCAGCACCAGCTCTTCGTGCTCCATCTCCATCGGCGGAAACATACTGTCTTTGTAATGTTCCCAGTGCCCGGAGGTCTTGTACAAATCCACTTTCGCCAGATGCGGACTGTAAACGTGCGTGTACCCCGCCTCGCGCTCTTTTTCCAAAATGTATTGCTCGAGCAAACGTCGCACCGTCGCGCCCTTCGGCAACCACAGCGGCAGGCCCGCGCCCACCAGATCGTTGACGGTGAAGAGCTCCAGCTCTTTGCCGATCCGTCGGTGATCGCGCCGCTTGGCCTCTTCGAGCCGGTGCAAATAATCGTCCAGCTCCGCCTGCGTAAAAAAGCACGCGCCGTAAATCCGCTGCATCTGCGGATTTTTTTCCGAGCCTTTCCAATAAGCGCCCGCGACGCTCATCAGCTTGAACGCCTTGATCCGTCCGGTGCTTGGGATGTGCGGCCCGCGGCAAAAGTCGATAAATTTCCCGGTGGTGTAAAACGAAACCATCGGATCGGTCGCCTTCTCTTCCACTAGCTCGCACTTAAATGTCTGGTTCGATTTTTTGTAGAGTTCAAGCGCTTCCGGCTTCGGCAACATCTTCCGTTCGTTGGGCACGTCTCGCAAAGCGATCTCGTGCATGCGCTTTTCAATTGCCGCCAGGTCTTCGGGAGTGAACGGCTGCTCGCGCAAGAATTCGTAGAAGAATCCGTAGTCGATCGGCGGGCCGATGCCGAGCTTCACCTCTGGAAAAAGTTCGATCACCGCCGCCGCCAGCAGGTGCGCGGCGGAATGCCGGAATACAAACAGCGCATCGGCGTCTTTGTCGGTCAGAATCTCGAGCTTCACGTCCCGCTCGATCGGCCGTGCCAGGTCCACCAACTCGGCGCCATCTTTCGCCGCCGCAGCATCTCCATTGCCGGCCGATACGCGCGCCACCAGCGCTTCCTTCGCCAGCCGTGGCGAAATCTTCTGCGCCACTTCAGCCGCGCTTGTGCCGCGCGGCATCTCGAGCACCTTGCCGTCCTTCAGCGAAATGTGAATG
>DASTCZ010000165.1:0-2125 GCA_035710585.1 Candidatus Acidiferrales bacterium
TTGGTCCAATAGCTGAAGATGGGCACCGCGATGCGCGCGCCGCGCAGAGCATGCTTGTCCAGGAACTGCGTGTAGTTGCTGAAGCAATTTCCCGGTTTTAGGCACGGCGCCGTCGCGGGATCCTGCGGATCGAAACCGGCAATGACTCCAAGCACCTTCGCCGCATCGGTGACTGTGCGAGCGAGCGGGCCGGCGGTGTCTTGGTCAGCGGTGATTGGCACAATTCCGTCGCGACTGACGAGCCCAACCGTTGGCTTAATTCCGACCAGCAAATTCGCGCTAGCCGGACTAAGAATCGATCCCGAAGTCTCTGTACCAATTCCTACCGCAGCAAGGTTTGCAGAAACAGCTATGCCCGGGCCAGAGCTTGATCCGCCCGGAGTGAGCGCAGGCCGCCCGTCGTTGAACCCCGCGCGTGGATCTGGCCGTGGATCGTAGGCGTCAAAACCAAATCCGAGAGTGGAATTCGCGGCGGTGCCGCCCAGTTCGAATCTGAGCTGTGAACTGTAGCCGGAAGGCATGCCGTTAGTCAGAAAATTGGCAAATTCGGTCAACGAGCCTTTCCCCAGAATGATTGCGCCGGCTTTGCGAAGTCTCTTCACGAGGAAGGCATCATCAGGCGGCACTGAGCCGCCCAACGCGACCGAGCCTGCCGTCGTCGGCATGTCAAACGTGTCGTTATTGTCTTTGACGATGATCGGAATTCCCCACAACGGCTGGTTGTGATGGTCGTGACCGCTGCGAACATCGTCGGCTTCGAGGTCACGTGCGGCCGCGACTGCATTCGAGTTGACGAACATGTAGCTGTTGAGGTGCGGTCCGGCGCTATCGAACGCGGCGATGCGAGCGAGGTACAAGCTCACGAGCTGATGCGGCGAAAGTAGGTGAGACGCGAACGCGTCCTGGATATCGTCGATGGTGGCTTCGATCAGTTCGAAAGTGTTCCCCTGATGCTGCTGGCGCTTTCTCGCGCTGGATGGGAAGACAATTACTGCAGCAAGGAGGAAGACGGACAAAGGGAGCAGGAATCGTTTCATCAGAATTCTCCTCTAGGGTAGGTAACAGGAACGGATGACCACGTGGCGCCAGACACTAACGGCGGCCGCTGGAAGCCTCAAATACACTGAAATACCGATTTCCACGGACAGAAGGCCGTAGCGGCGGCACAGCAACTGCTGCGCTAAACCTCAACGCCTCTTAAAGGCGTGTTGACTGATATCGCGGTCCTTGAGCAAGCCCGCGTTGAATACGCCAAGTTGCCCCAGCGGGTCGTGCGCACCACCGCCCGCGCGCTAATTGATCTGAATCGGCCGCGTGATTGTGGTCATCCTCCCTTCGGCCGACTCCTGGATCACCTGCCGAATGTGGTAGGCACCTGCGGGCGCTTGGATGGAGAGCTTCGCATCGACTCCCTTTGCGCCAAGGTCCCTCAGAGTTGCTTCTTTCAGCCGCAGATCCATCACGCCCTCCACGCCAGTGAGGAACTTATTGTCTTCGCCGAACAGCGCCGTGATGAAGACGATGCGTTCTACCTCCCGCTGGTCTCCGCTGCCCCACATCATCTTTTGAAACGGCAGCTTTCGCACGTCCACGTGGATGCCGATGCTCACACTGGATTTGCCGTTCGCGGCACTGTCCGGCGTCGCGTTGAATTCCGCGGAAATCCCATTTGCGTCGCCCGTGTTGAGCACGGCCTGCTGCAGCTTCTGGAATCGCTTTTCCGCAGGCGACAGCTCCGAGCTCGGATCGAAATACGCAGGCCTCGCGTTGATCGTGAATTTCCCCTGCTGCGCCAGCGTCACCTTCAACGTGTGCTTTCGCCCGTCCGCCTCCATTTTTTCCGGTGCGAACCCGAGGACGTAAGAAATATCGGGCGGCGCGCTTAGCGTGCGGAACCCACCTTCCAAATCGTTATTGTTGTGAATGAATTTCCCGCCGGTCCCGAGCGCAAATTCGGAAAGAGGCAGCAGCAAATTGAAATGACTGCCAAAGCGGTCGTCGAAGACCACGCCGCGCGTGTCGAGCGAATTGATCACCACGCCTCCGCGAATCGCCGCCTCGATCACCTTTTCGCGCTCCTGCGCGAAAGATTGCGTCAGGAATCCTGACGACGTCAGCAGCAACA
>DASTCZ010000166.1:0-4672 GCA_035710585.1 Candidatus Acidiferrales bacterium
ACAGCAAAATGTAGCCGTCTTTTTCCTCGCCCAGCCGCTCCACCGGCACCATTTCGCCGATGGCCGGCAGCGGCGCGGCGTTGTTGTCTGAAAATTCCTGCGCGGGGATCAGTCCTTCGCTTTTCGCGCCGATATCCACCGCGACGCCCAGCTCCGAAATCGCCACCACGCGCCCTTCGATTTCGCGCTGCTCCGCCGCCTGCTCCTGCGGAGTGGGGTAGTGGTCGATCAACTCCCCCATCGATTCGGCGGAGATTTCGTCGCCTTCCGCGGCAGCATCTTCGCCGGACGCGCCAGCGGCATCACTCGACGCGCTCGCGCCTTCGCTTGCGGCCTGCTCGGGCGCACTCGTCGTCGAATACTCCGGCGTATCGGTTTTGGGAGCCTCGCTGGCCTGCGAATCCGGCGCGGAAAGATCCGCCGGCGCGACCGCGGGGGGTACTTCCACTTGCGCTTCCGCTGCCTGCTCTGTAGCTGCCGCAGCTGCTGAGGATGGGTTGGTTGACTGATCGGTTTGGAACGACATTACGGCCTCCGGTAGGGAGACTCCTCCCAGCTTGCCGTAGTCAGCTCGGGAACACCCGGAAACGCGGCCAGCAGGCAGGAGATCAGCGCCCACGGCGCTGCATCCCGAAGATGATACGCGCCGCCCGCGCAGCCTGTCAATGAAACGCTGAAAAACGGCTGATTCCGTGGTCGCTGGGGAACGCCTATAATTCGCTAGTGCCGGAACGGGCTCAAATCGATCTGAAGAAATTTTCGTTTGAAGAATTCGTCTCATTTCTTTTCGACCGCGACGTCCCTCTCGAATCCGACCCGTGGTATTGGCACATAGATGTGTACTTTAGCCTTCGGAAGATTTGCACGTATTACATCCGTTTGTTTCGAGAGCCCGAATTCCTATTGACGCGATTTACCGACCCTCAATTGGAACAGGGATTCTGGGCCATACAAGGTCCAAATCTCGATTGTTCTGTTAGTCGAATTGTTCTCGATTCAGAGTTAGCGCTGCCGGACCGGGAAGAATGCATTCGATCCATGGTCTATCTTTTCAAATGCCTCTTTGCAAAGCATAGTTTTGATGACTCGGTTTACATGTGGTGGGATTCACTGTGCTATGACTGGCAGAGCGGGATTCGAAAACGGTCGCGCGGAGGCGAGGACCAGCGGCTACAAGATGTGTTCTTCGAGACGCTATCCATCATACTTTCATTTGATTCCGAAATATGTCAGGGGGCCGCGCTTCACGGTTTAGGACATCTCCACCACCCTGCTACTCCGGAACTAATAGACCGCTACATTAGCCAACATCCAGCGCTTTCGGAAGAACGGAAAAGCTACGCTCTAGCCGCAGCCAGATTTGACGTGATGTGAATCAGCGGTGCTATGCGGCCTACGAATGCAGCCCCGTCATCGTGCGGGCTCTACTCCAGCAGAAAACTGACGCGCACAATCGCTTGAATGACTATCTCACCGCCTGCAACGGTCGATTGTTGTCCCATCGATTCGGACACTATCTGGCGCGGTCTCAAATCCATATTTAGAGTCGTGTCTTCAATACCTTCCTCGGGCTCTTCGCTGATCTCCCAAGGTTTTCCAAGCTTTTGGCCTAACTCCGCTGCCATCGAGCTGGCTTTCTCGCGCGCCGCTCGCAAAGCCGCGAGGCGTGCTTCGTCTCTATGTTTCTTTGGATCTGCGACAAGGAAATAGACCCCATCCACGCGATTGACGCCGGCTCGCAAGGCGTTTGTCATCAGATCCTCGTACTTGGTCAGATCTTTCAGAGTTATGGTGACGGTTTCGGACACGCGATAACTCAAAAGCTTCGGGATTTTTTCGTCGGAGTATTCCGGCCCCATCGTCAGCGCACTTGTTTGAATGTTCGCGGCGCTAACGCCCGCAGCGTGGGCCAAGGCGAGCAACTTCTTCATTCGCGTGTCGTTATCCGCTTTCGCCACGGCTAAATCCCTGTCGTGCGAATCGACGCCCAGAGTGATTAAGACCTCGTCCGGCGCGACCTTGATCTCCGCATTCCCGATGACCGAAATCGCACGCGGATGCGTGCAGCCGTCTTGGGCAAAAACCGGCGGAATTGCCAAGCACGACGCAAACACGCCAACGGCCCACGCCACTTTTAGTTTCATTGGCTGATATCTCCTTGGAGACTTCTATGGAAGTGTAACTAGGGGTGGGACGCGGCGACAGAAAAACATCGAAGATATTCGAAGCCGGTGCCTAAGTCTTACGAGTGCAGCCCGGTCACCTTGCGAATCTCCCGCCGGAAATCCGGCGCATAAATCTCCACCGTCCGGCACATCTCGTAAAGCCGTGAACGAATCCGCGCCCCGATGCGGTCGGCCAGCGATTCGTCCCGCCTCGCCTGAAATGCTTCGCCCGAAGGCATCTTCAGCGCGCGCGGGCGCAGCGCCGCATCCTCCGCTGAATCCAGATAATTCGTCGTCAGCACCGTCACCCGCTTTTCGTTGTACCGCGAATTCAAAATGTGCCCGATCGTCTCGAGCGCCCACGCCGAAGGCTTGCTCGCGCCCAGATCGTCCAGCATCAATATTTCCACACGAAGCACCGGCTCGAGCACGGACATCTCGGTCGCATTATTCTGCGGATTGTAGCTATCCTGGATTTCCTTCAGCAGTTCGCGGTAATCGTAAAAAAGCGCTTCGTGCCCGCGCGCGACCAGCGCCTTCACCGCGGCGATCGCAAGATGCGTCTTGCCCACGCCGCACGGGCCCATCAGCAGAAGTCCCGCCTCGTTCGTGTGCGGATAATCGCGCACGAATCCTTCCACGATCAGTTTCGCCTGGGCAAGGCTCGCATTGAAGGCGGAGGAATTCGCCGATTCCCAGTTCAAGTCGGTCTCAAAACTTTCGAAGTCACAATGCTGATATCGCGCAGGTATCCGCGCACGGTCCAGCGCCCGCCCGCCGCGCTCCGCCTGCACGCAATCGCACAGCACCGCGATCGGCGAAGCCGCCGCGCCGCTCGTTCCGGCCGCTTCCCGGCGCACCAATTCGTAGCCGGTGCCACCGCACTTCGGACAATTCGCCTGCGCCATGAACCGAGAATAGGCGCGCACTCGAAAAACGGCAAGCACGCCCGCTTGTGAAAATTATTTCAGCCTGTGGATGAAAAAATCCGCGCCGCAATAATTTCGTGCGCGGCAGAATCAATACTGCGGCGCGACCGCCTTGAACGGAATGCTCACCACCGCTTCGAGCGCCACCGCAACCCCGTTCCGCGTCGCCGGCCGGAATTGCCATTTCGCAAACGCGTCCATCGCGTTCCGGTCGAGCGTTGGATCCACTCCGCGCACCAGCTGGATGCTGTCCACCGTTCCGTTTTCGCGGATGATCGCGTACAAAATCACTTCGCCCTGCACGCGCGCTTGCGCCAGCGCCGGCGGATACCGTGGGTCCACTTCGCGCAACGCAATCGGCGCCGCAAGCTCGCCCGCCGGATGATGCAGCACGTTCGCATCCGGATCTTCCAGTTCCGCGAAATTCAAAATCCAGCTCCCCGTCGCGCTCGCCAGGTTCGGCGAATTCAGGTGCACCGTGTACACGCGCCCGCCCAACAATTTCTCCGGCGGCGTCCCCGCCTTGATCCGCTCCGCAAGCGATGGCTTGGAAGCTTCCGCAGCCGGCGCATCCGGCTTCGCGGCTGCCGTTCCCGGAGCCACGTGCAACGTGTGCGTCGCCGCCCCTCGGCTTCCTCCCAGCCCCGAAATCACCGAATTCGACTTCGGCGCTCCGCCCGACACGCTGATGTCCGGCGCCGAATTCGCCGCGCCTCCTGCCGCGCCCGATCCGGACTCGTGCGCCGTGCCGTTCGCCGGCGCGGTCTTCGGCGTCTCCGGCGCAATCGCCACCCGCGCCGTCAAATTCCCCTCCGGCACCTTCACCTCTGGCGCAGGCGGAGCAGGCGTCGCCGAAATCGCGATGATCGTGCGGTCCGCGTTTCCTCCGGAAATTTCCGGCGCCGCCATCTCCGCAGCCGCTGCGCGACTTGCCTTCGGTGCCGCAACAAGCGCTCCGCCCGGCGCCACCGGCAGCGCGGGCTTCGGCGGAGGCGGCGCATCCGTCGAAGCGAAATTGATGTCCGCCGGCTTCACCTCATTGTTCGGCACCTCAGGTATCGCCGAACTCGTCTCCGTCTTCGCAGTCGGCTGCTTCGGCTTGATCCGCGCCAGTGCTTCCGAGGTGATTCGCAGCCGCGGACGCGCCGGATCGTCCGCGAGAATCGCGATGTTCGGCAAATCCGGCAAAATCTTCGGCGCCTCGTTCGGAGTGGATGGCTGAATTAAGGTTTGCCGCGGATGCGTCGGCGCTTTCGGCGCGGAAATGATCGTTTGCGTCGGATGGATCGCGTCCGGCTTCGGCGTTTCCTCGGGAGCAGGCGTTTCCGCCTTCGCGGGCTCGCGTTTCGCCGCGGGAGTTTTCTTCGCGGCCGCCGCCGGCGCAAAGAGCGGAAACTCCTCGATCGGCCCCGACCACGTCAGCTCCAGCCCGTTGAACGCCGACGCGTGCGACGCGCTCACCAGATACCGCCCGAAATGCGCCAGCAGCACGAAAACCAACGCGTGCCATGCCACCGATGCAGCCACCGAGCGCGCAGGCACCCGCCCGCCCCGCACCCAGCATTCGTAGAAGGGCGG
>DASTCZ010000167.1:0-23599 GCA_035710585.1 Candidatus Acidiferrales bacterium
GTGTTGTGCGTCGCGTAAAATCCGCGCGCGAGAATATTTTGCGCGCCCCACGCGAACATCCCCACCGAAAACCACACCAGCGTCGCCGCCGTCGCGAGCAGATCCGTTTCGGTGAGCCGCGTGTGCGAAAACACCAGATGCACCAGCGGCACGCTCAGCGCCATTGTCAGCGCCGAGATCGGCACCAGCAGCACGATCAGCCCGCGAATCGTGCCGTTCAAGATTTCGTTCAGCTCGCCGAGCCGCTTTTCTGAGTAGAGCTGCGCCAAAATCGGGAACGACGCGACGCCGATCGCCTGACCCACCATCCCCAGCGGCACGCGCATCAAGATTTTCGCGTAGCTCAGCCACGTGATCGACGCCGGCACCAGATACGAGCCGAACCAGCGGATGATCCAGTCGTCTGTGAACGAAAGCGAAAGCGCCAGCATGATCGGCACCGCCAGCTTCACGAATAATTTGAATCCTGGATGCCGCCAGTTGAACGACGGAAGAAATCGCGCGCCCGCGCGCCGCGCTCCGTATACCTGCAGCAGAAAATTTCCCAGGACCGCTCCGATTACGACGCCCACAGCAAATCCCGTGATTCCAATCTTTGGCGCGAGCGCAATCCCGCAAACGATGATCAGCGCGTTGTAAACCAGCGGCGCCAGCGACGGCACCACAAACTGCCCCTTCGCGTACTGCACCGCGCTCAAAATTCCGCCCATGTAAAAACAAAACTGCGCCGGCAGCATCAGCCGCGTCAGAAAAATCAGCTGCGCCATTTCCGCCGGTTTGAATCCCGGCGCGATCGCGTGCGCCAGCTGCGGCGCAAAGATTTCCGCGACCGCTAGCAGCATCGCCAGCGCCGTTCCCATCACCACAACGACGATGGAAAACACGCGCCAGCCTTCTTCTTCATTTTTTTCAGCGAGGTATTTCGAGAAGACGGGGATAAACGTCACGCTCAACGAGCCCGCCGCCACGAGATAATTCAAAAAATCCGGCAGCGTGAACGCGGCATAATACGCGTCCGTCACCGCGTTCGAGCCCACTTGATGCGCCACGGCCCATTCGCGGCAGAATCCCAGCAGGCGGCTCAGCAGCACGCTGGCCATCACAATGCCGGTGGATTGCGCGATTTTGCGCCCGAGCGCGCCGGATGTTGCGCTGGACATTCCTCGAAAATTGTCGCGGATTGCCGCGCACCCGCCAAGGGTTCTGTTGCCGCCAGTTGCCAAATTCGCGCTTCGCGTCTCCAGACGCAGCAAGACCCTCGGCCGAATTTCCAGCCGAGGGCCTGTGCGTCTCGTCTTCTGACTACTGTTTTTTGCCGTTGTTGTTTTTGAAATCAAACAGGTCGAACAAGTCTCCGATCGCAGGCATGTTCTTCGGCACGTAGGAATTTGCCGCGTCCTGCACCGGATTGGGCAGATTGTCGCGGCTGCGTCCGCTCAGCGTGGTGTTGAGCTGCCAGTTCCGCTCCACGAATTTCACGAACGAGGAATGCTCGTTATAAACGTGGCTGACGCGCCCGCCGGTCGAATACGGCGACACGGCGACCATCGGAATGCGCGGACCGGTACCGAAGAAATCCACGGGCTGAATGAAGCCGGAATCGTAATAGCCGCCGCCTTCATCCACGGTGATGAAAATCGCCGTCTCCGCCCATTGCTCGGGATTGCTCTGCGCCAGCTCGACGATGTTCTGCGCGAACGCCTCGAAGAGCGACCACTTCGAAGAAGCCGGGTGGCCGTCCATCAGTCCGTCCGGCTTCACGTAAGAGACCGCCGGCAGCGTGCCGTTCGCGAGATCCGTGAAAAGATCCGTCACGTCACGCATGTGCGCCGCTACCACGCCGGGATAATTCGCCTGATACTCAAACGGATTGCAGATGTTGCAGTAGGTCCCATCGAGTGGAGTGCCGGTTCCGGACACGTTGAAGCCGCCGCCATAATATTTCCACGGGATGTTATTCGCGGAGAGCAGATCGCCGATGCTGCGCTGCATCGTCTTCGGCACGATCAATCCTGATTGCACGGTTCCCTTCGGTGTGAACGCGGGATTGACGTTTACCGCCTGCCAAAATTCACCGGACCCGCACTTCGGATCCAGCTTGTAGGGCAGCGCGCCCAGATAATTCAGGATCGCGGCCATTCCCGGTTGCGTGGGATCGGAGCAATTGAACCAATCCGCGCGCTGCGTATAGAGGTTGAGCGTTCCGGAGACTGGATCGGGATTGTAGATGCGGTTCGCCGGCGGAGTGGCCGCGTTACCGTTGCCGTCGCTGAAGAACACCTGATCGGCAAATCCGAGCGGCTGGCTGTCTGGCCCCGTGCCGCCGAGCACTGGCTGGTGATAATTGTCGCTCGAGGTGTAATTGTCGGCGAGGAATTTGAAGAAGGGCGCATCGCCGTTCTGCATGTTGAAGAAAGCCATCGTCTGCCCGGTGTCATGCGGAGTGCTGCCCGCAGGCGTGGAGTAAGTCGTCGTGATCGCCGACTGCAAATCGTGCAGGCATCCCGTCGGATTGTCTTTGGACACGTGCTCCGCGTCGATCGCGCAATCCACTTGCTGCACCATCTGGAAATACTGGTGAATCGTGTCGCCGGTGAAAGCGTCGAAAGGCATCGTCGCGCCGGTCATCTGGAAAGGACCCGGCGGCAGAATGCTCACATTCGTGATGCGCACGTCGGGACCCAGCGTGAAGCTCAGGCCCGATCCGCCCGTGCCAAACAGGAATTGGTCTTGAGGAGGCAAGCCAGGATCGCCGCCAGGAAGGCTCAGCACCGGGAAATACGGCGAAACGGAGGTGACGCCTGCTACATCGGGGGCCGGCAGCACGGGATAAAGCGCCTTGTTCGCCATATCCGCGCTGCTGAAAAATTTGCCTGCGTTGGGAGCGGAGATGATCTCGAACTGGTGCGCTTTGGCGAAATTGGGTCCGGGCGAGCCATCGGGATTTATGATTCCTTCGGATAAGAGGTTCTGCACGCGCTCGTTTTTGTTGGCGGGCACGTATGTTGCGAACAAATGATCGTAGCTGCGGTTCTCGCCAACGATGATGATGACGTGCTTGATCGGAGTCGCGGTCGGAATGGAATCAACCGCTTGATCCGGATCGCTTTGCGCGTGGACTGCTGCCGCAAAGCCCAGCGCCGAAAGCGCCAACATCGAAGCGCAAGCGGTAGTTCTCAACAGCCATTTCCGGTGAAGATTGTCGTGCACGGTGTCCTCCTGAAGCGAGTTGGGGTGGGAGGCCACCTTAGTCCGCGCACTGTGACGCGGGCGTTACGCGCCCGTATTAACTCGGAGAACCTTCTGTGACGCCGCGCTTACAATCAAGATTTTCGCGCGGCTCTGTCGCTAACCCAACGTTTACGAATCGTAGTCGCTGACCGATTGAGCTCTCAAATCGTCTCACTGCCCCGACAAAAACGGAAAGTGCGACGACGCGCCCATAAAAAACAGCATCGGAAACGACAGCCAAAAATTCATTCGGGCCGTCAAGAACATCAGCCGCATCAACTTCGGCGCCTCGGCCGGCATCGGAGTTCCGTGCTCCGCATTCGCGCGCGTCCATGCAACCAGCCGCTTCTGGCATCGCCACACAATTCCCCACGTGCTGAAGAACATGATCGTCCCCAGCCCTCCGCCGAGGCTGATGCTCAGCGTCCGATTTCCCGCGCCCGGAGAAGCCAAAAATCTCAAATCCAGCCACGACGCAATAATCACAACCACCGCGATCGGCACCGCCAAAATCCACCCGCTCTTGATCGCGCCCGTTCCCGCTTGCAGCAACCCCTGCAGCGCGCCGAAGCAAATCACCCAGCATGCGAACCAAATCCCGATCCATTTCCACATCAGCGACTTGTCCCCTGCCGCCATCGCATCCGCCTGCGCCAGAATCATGAAATAGCGGAATCCCATCAACCACGCCACCGCCGCCGACCACCGGAACCACCACGCTGCTTTTCCCACTAATGCAGGAAACACTTTTCCCCGCGTTCCCGCATCCAGCCCGCCCATCACCGGAAATCCCACTAAATTGAAGAAATAGAGCAGCCCGATCCACGAAATTCCGCTCACGAAGTGAATCCAGCGCAGGAAAATTTGTTCCATCGACGAAGGATCCGCCGGAAATTGCACGTTCAGCTTCAACAGCAGCACACTCCACGCCGCCAAAAACCCCATCCCACACTCCTTCGCGCCAAAAATTGCCGGACTGCGCCGTTCGCAGCGGCGATTCTAGCCAAGAAACCCGGTCAAACAGGAAAAATTTCCAGATACAGTGAAATCATTACGCAACACTGAGCCTCGTACAGAGTTTGCCGCACGGCCCTAAGTGTTTGATATCAGGTGCCCAACTACTATCCCGAACGTTTTTTGGCAGCTTGGCACTCTTCGTGCCCTGTAGAACTGATTCAGGTCAATAAAATGGAGCAATCATGAGTTAAACGATACGAACCTCTGTTCCGATGTCGCTTCTGCCTCACGCGTTACGGCCACCGTCCCGGCTCTCGCGTTCCCGCCCGGCCGCCTCGCATTTGTTCATCTCTTCGCTTCACTCGCAGCACCCAATTTGATCCGTGTTCGGCGGCCGCGCACTCCGCGACGGCCTCCAGCGCGAAATTCGCGCGCCGCACCCAGGGGTCCGGCCCGCATGAGGAGAGCCCGTGTGAAAGCATTTCGAAACTTCTTATCGACCAACGGCAATCACCGCGAATTAAAAAAATCTGCGGCATCAGTCCCCCAGGCCATTTCGCCCGCAGCTAAACCTTCCTGCTACATCTTCTGTGATCGCAAAACCGGCGCCGCCCGCTTCCGGGTGGAAGCCACTCCCGATGGCGAACTTCCCCTCGAACACGCTTCGAGCGTCCTCGCCATCTATTGCCTCGCTCATCACCGCTCGCCCGAGGATTTCATTCTCACCTTTGCCGCCGGCGATGAGCAGCTCCGCAGCGTCACCTCCCGCGCTGAAACCCTCTTGCAGTCCGCCGGGATCTACGCCAAGCCAACCGACCTGAGCCGCCGCGAGCAGCAGGTGCTCGAAGCCGTGGCCCAAAATCTTTCCAACAAGGAAATCGCCACGCGTCTTTGCGTCAGCGAGCGCACCATCAAGTTCCACGTCTCGTCTCTCCTGCAAAAGCTCGGTGCGCGCGGCCGCGTCGAACTTGCGCGCTTCTGCTCCGAAAACAACCTGCCGCCGGCGTGGTCGCGCCCGAATCCCGCATTTGCCGATCCGGACGCGCGCAACACCCCGAGGGAATCTTCGGAAGGCCAGCTCGCGCCTCCCGCAAAAAAGCAGCGCGAGCGCGTGATCCGCGTACCCGCGGAAATCGCGTTCGCGGTCAATTAAGGGCCCCGCAAAAAAGCATCCGCAAAAAAATCAGCCCGTCCGCTCGATTTCATCGAAACGGACGGGCTCGAATTCTTCCAACCACGCCGAAAGTCCTTCGCTTCCTATATCTCCTTTACTTCCTCTACTTCCTTTACTTCCTCACCGAAGCGTACTGCTCCGCGATTCCGTCCCAATTCACCACATTCCACCACGCCTCGATGTATTCCGGCCGGCGGTTTTGGTATTTCAGGTAGTAAGCGTGCTCCCACACATCGAGCCCCATCACCGGCTTCGCGCCACTCATCAACGGATTGTCCTGATTGGGATAGGACTCAATTCCCAGCTTCCCATCCTTGATTTGCAGCCAAGCCCAGCCCGAACCGAACCGCGTCGTCGCCGCCTGATTAAACTTCGTCTTGAAATCCGCAAACGACCCGAACGCCGAATTGATGGCCTGCTGCAGCTCTCCCTTCGGCTCGCCTCCTCCGCCCTTCTTCATGATTCTCCAGAAGAGCGTGTGATTCGCGTGTCCGCCGCCATTATTGCGCACCGCCGTGCGCACGGCTTCTGGCACCGAATCGAGCTTCGAAATCAGGTCCTCCACCGAAAGATTTTGCAGATTCGGCGCGGACTCCAGCGCCTTGTTCAGGTTCGTCACATAAGCGCCGTGATGCTTGTCGTGATGGATCTCCATCGTCTTCGCGTCAATGTAGGGTTCCAGCGCATCGAACGAGTACGGGAGCGGGGGAAGAACGTGTGCCACAGGTGTCTCCTTCTTTCGAGTAGCTTCCGCCATAAATATACCTCCATTCACCCGTTAGATGTCTAAGCAGCGCCGCCGTCACTCGCCATGTGGCACAGTCACTCTTGGCTGTGCGTTCCCCTTTACCCTGAGTGAATCCGCGAAGGGCGGTCGCCAGCTTGCGGGTGGGGCGTCAACTAAGCTTCGTGGCAAAACGCATCCCGCAATGCAGCACTAATTCCTCTTCGAACTCTTTCGTTTTCCAATCAATCTCAGCGCCGATCCCTTATGCACCGCCACGTGATCCGTCTTGTCGCTCTTGATGAAATATTGCGGAGCTTCCTTCGACGCGTGCCTCACATATCCCTTGAATTTCGTATCGCGCACAATTTTCTTCACGATCACGCCGCTTACAATTCCCGCCTCCGAATTCCACTGCACGTGATCTCCCCTGCGAAATGTCTTCGCCATTGCCCCCTCGGTTTATCGCAGATTCTCATTCTTATTAATTCGTTCGATGCGCCACGCCTCTCAGCGATTCTCCGTGTTCTCCGCTTCTCTGCGTCAGGTGCGGAATTTGCGCACTCTATTGCCTCATTCCCATCTCGCGCGCTGCCGGTCCGCCCTCTTGTAATTGCACTATGAAAAAATCTCGCCTCGTTCGAATCCATCTCATGCCGCCCACACGCCGGAGAATCCTCGTGCGCCGAAATCCTTACTCACTCTCGAATCTCCTCATCCTCGCCGGATGTCTCGCGTTGACTGCGCCCGCGCTTCGCGCGCAATCTGCCACCTGGCAGCCCTCGCCCGGCCACACGCAAATCCCCATCTGGCCCGGAGCCGCTCCCGGCCCGCAACACATCGCCGGCGCCGAAACCTATGACGACGGCACGCACAGCAAAGATCGCATCGCCGGAAAAACTGTCGCCAGCATCGAAAAAGTCTCGCGCCCCACGCTCACCGTCTATTCGCCTCAGGGAAAAAATACCGGCGCCGCAGTCGTCGTCTTTCCCGGCGGCGGCTATTGGATCCTGGCGATCGATCTCGAGGGCACGGAAGTTTGCGATTGGCTGACGGCGAAAGGAATTACCTGCGTGCTGCTGAAATATCGCGTGCCCGGCAACAACCTCAGCCCGCGATCGGGCGCGTATCCCGATTCGCCCATGGCGCTGCAAGACGCGCAACGAACGATGGGCCTCGTGCGCCTCCACGCCGCCGAATGGCGCATCGATCCGCACAAAGTCGGCGTGCTCGGATTTTCCGCCGGCGGCCATCTCGTCGCCGCCATCAGCACCAATTACGCACGCCGCATCTATCCGCCCGTGGACGCAGCCGACAAGCAATCCTGCCGCCCCGATTTCGCCGTCGCGCTCTACCCGGGCCATTTGATGGAGCACACCACGCGCGCATTTCAGCTGAATCCCTACGTTCCCGTTACGCGCCAGACGCCGCCAACTTTTCTGGTTCAAGCCGAAGACGATCCCGTCGATCCGGTCGAGGAATCGCTCGTCTATTTCAGCGCGCTGAAAAAAGCGGGCGTGCCCGTCGAAATGCACATCTACGCCACGGGAGGCCACGCCTTCGGCCTGCGCCGCACGAATTTCCCTATCACCGAATGGCCCGCCCTCGTCGAAAAATGGCTCGCCACGGTCGGCATTATTCCGCCGCTCGGATGACCTCCGCTTCCGCTGACCTGGCGGGGCAAACATTCCTGCTTGCCTCCCGCGCTTTTGCGAACGGGCCGCGGCGAAGCACCCGTAGCTTCTGTATGTGTAGCGCCGCCCTTTTAAGGCGGCAGCTTTTGCATTTCCGGAAGGAATTCACGATCTTGAAGTCACAAATCGTGATTTCAAGTTTGGGAGGCCTTGTGCCTGCTGTAGTTTCCCTATTTCGGCCGAGATGCCAGACTGATTGAACGCGCACAGCGCGATCCGCGCTACCTCCGGCGTCGGTTCAGGTGGGCAGCAGCCATTTGCGGAATTTCAATTTTCATCGGAGCGTTTGACGTTTTGGCGAGTAGAGAAACACCGCTCTACCTTCTCCCCTCTGTGATCCCCGGCTTGGGAATGTGGCTCTTCCTCCGCGCGGCCAATCGCGTCAAGGTCCCCGACGCCTAGATCGAAGCTCGCGCCCTTCGGAGCGCCGGGGCCGATCGACCCTAAGCTTGCGTCCGCCAATCCTCAATTATTTCCCTAAACCGCTGGGTTACAAAGTTTCCTTGCCTTCGATTTAGCAGCTCGAGCTGCTCGTTTGACAGTGCCAAGTGTTTATGGCGGAAGACTGGCTTTACGAAGAAGTTCGAAAACAACCCGATTAGTACGAGAACGACCGCGGGAAGCAGATAGGCGGAGTTTGATGTGAGCAGCGTAGCTACCACGTAGAGCAGCCCTGCGAAAGTACAAATAAAAAAGACGTCAATGGAACTGGTATAGAAGAGTCCATTTGAATAAAAGTGCTCCTTTTGGGCACGCAGCATCTCGTCGCTATCAACAGCCTCCCAGAAGACTCCCGTCAGTTTCTTGAATACCTCCACTTTCAGCTTATCTCGTTCACCCTTGCTCAGAGCGAGATCTGCGGGAATTAGACCAAGCAGCGCGTCCTCGATCTGTTTACCGACGTAGTTTCTCACTTCGCCCCCCCAAATGAAGTCCCGTACGTCGCAGCCTAAGTAAAGGAACGCCATCAGGGCTCCGATTGCAGGGGCGACCAGCTCGTACGCGGTCTTCGAGTGCTCGACGCTATTCGAGCCTATCAGGAACCACGGCAGAACGCAGACCCCGCAAATTGCGATTGGAACACCCACTCGATATTTATCGAGCTCGCTGTGCGTCATTATCGGCTATCCATTCCTTTTGAATCTGACCAATTTCCTCTTCGTCGATTAAGTGAAGTCCAGACTCCCTTTCCGCCCTCAACAGACCTTCTAGCGCCCTACGGCGCCAATCGAGCGTCATGGGACCGAGGCCCGATTCACCGTTCCTTCTCTTAGGCCAGCGGTTATGCGGGTTATTTCGATCGGTATCGAGCCAGAGCCGAAACCTGAGCAACGGTTCAAGATTATTCTTTCCATTTTGAATGAGGTTTCGCAGGGTGACGCCGTGCTTCGCGACAGTGCACGTCCAACATCCAAAACGAGCTTTCCCACACGGTGCGCCTTTGACATCACGAATAGTGGGGCATTCACCGGACGCGCTTGCATACAGATCGGCTACTTCTTTCGCCCTCAACGTCCTCGGACGCTCGATTAAGAGATTTACCTGCCAGACATCCTGGACGGAATAATCGATGATTGGCATAAACAAGCGACGGTTCGCCACGCCGCGCTGGGTTTTCCAATAACGGTTTCGAGTTCGGTTCTCGTCCAGCGTAAGGTGCCTCGAAGAGCTCTCCGATTCGCGTACGCCCAAGACGACTGTCGCCGATTCAAGTCGCTCTGATCTCAGAAATCTCGTTACGGGGTCAATACGTAGCCGGTCAGTGCACCATCGGAATTTATCTGTAGGCGGCGGATATCCGCGGCCGATCACTTTCACGAAAAATCGCTCGCGTAGGGGTGGGGTTAAGATCTTCGTAGTGATCGGAAGGCCGAACGCCGAAGCCTCCTTATTAAGTCCGGATAGAGCCTTTCGCGCTAACACCGAGGCCATCGGAATCTCCACTCCAGTGTCGCAGTAAATGACAGCCACGGTTTTACGCGGGTTCCTGATGCGAAGAAGACTCTGAAATATCAATTTCACCACGGCGGTTGAGTCTTTACCGCCGCTATAGCCAACTATCCATGGATTCGGGTCGTCTTTGTATGCCGCTATAATTCGGGGGAGTGTTTCGGCCAACCTAGCGCTATTCGGAAGCCTCCGTAGACACTGGAGTATCCGCTCTGGCCTTGCGCTACTGCGCTGAGTATCGAGACTTCGTGCCGACGCAGTGACGGTCGAGGAAGTAAACAAGGTAACACCACCGAGACACGGATGAATCCGCTAGGGTAGTAACGGTACAAGTATACATGTGTTTTATATGCGGAGCGTCCTCTAGAAGAGTTGTTACTCCAAAGTTAAATTGTTCCTCGACCGGGTGTTCATCGCGGAAGACACATGCGGAGAGACCTGCGCTGTTCCAAAATCCCGCTCCGAACTAACGCGCGACGTGTTAGGTCATTATCCGGCCGACGGACGTCGTTCGTCGCTTCTGATGGGCGCCGCACCCATTTTCGGCTTGCCTTTTCCGCGACACGAGCCGAAGATGCGCATTAGGGGTCGGTACAGCGGCTAAGCCAGCTTGCGGCACTTTCCCCGGCGTAGAGTTCGCGCTCCGCGACGGGGAGTCTCCTCTGGGGTGACCGGAGGGAATCGGACCCTCAACGTCCCGCTTTCTAGGCGGGTGCTCTCCCAATTGAGCTACGGCCACCATCGGTACGGGGACGGTTCAATCCAAGCAACCGCCCCCGTACATTGACAATAAACTAGCAAAAACTAGTCATCTGTCAATCATTATTTTGTCATTCTGGCAGATAATTACTGACAATTTTTCACTTGACATGGTCTTTCACATGGCCCATAATTCGGCTGAATTCTGGCAGTCGTTTCGCAACATAAGGAGGCAAGTGCCCACTAGCATTCCAACTTCGTACGTTAACCCGAACGTTCGGCACGTTGGGGTTAGCAAGCTGCGGTCGCTCAATGCAACAAAGCTCCGGGACATAGATAAAACGCTCGTGATTCAAGAAAACGACAAACCTCTCGCCGTTCTCTTGAAGTACGACGACTATCTCGCTATGCAAGAGCAAATGTTGGCCCTCATTGACGCCCAGTCGATCCTGTCGGACAAGAATGCTCTCAGCACGGTTTTGTCTGGCAGGACAGAGTCAATGTCAGGTAATTCGCGCACAATCGAGGACGTCCGTGAGTCGCTTAAGAGAAACAAGGAGAAAATGTAATCGTCTGACCCGCTGAGGATGAGACGCTACCGCATCAAACTCGCGCCCCCCGCCGTGAGGGTATACGAATCGGTGAGCCGCCTCACGGCGGCGAAGGGAATGGGGTCCTCACTTGAAGTGATTGATACGGTGATCGAGATTCTTCGCATTGGTGCGGACGAAGTTGGTCTACAGCTCTGCATAGCACCCCGCGGTATCCTTTGGTTCACTTACGGCGGCTTCCACGTATTCTTCGGTTTGCTTTCAGAATCCCAAACCGTGGAAATCTATTCAATTCTCGACGGTCCATTAAACGCGAATCGCATCGAGTTGGCAGACGTTCTGTGCGCTCAGATCTTACTTGAGAGTATGGCGCTTGCCGACCCATGCGCCGTCGTCGCCTCCGGCAACTGACGCCCTAGCCCTCGTTTATCATCCGCGGCACGGGAAAAATCTTTCCTATTTACTTTCTGACAAAAGTATGCCAGTCTAACCTCTCAGACCGGACGTAACCCTGCGAGGCCAGTTGTCGCATCCCGAGAAAGGACAACTGCGTGGGTGTGTGTGCATTCCGGTCCGTGCCTCCTTGCCTCTTTGTTTCCCTGTCGAGACTCGACAGGATCACCGTCGAGTTGAAGCTTCTTTCCCAGTCCCGACGATTTGGGTCGGGAAGACTGAGCCTGCCCGCTTGTCCCGAGCGGACTCAGCGAGGGGCCGTGGCTTGCCTGCCGGCAGGCATGGCGGGGAGCGATGTCAGTAATCGCGACGAACGTGCAGTTCCTTGCCTCTTTGCTTCCCTGTCGAGACTCGACAGGATCACCGTCGAGTTGAAGCTTCTTTCCCAGTCCCGAAGATTTGCGTCGGGAAGACTGAGCCTGCCCGCCGTGGCGGGGAGCGATGTCAGTAATCGCGACGAACGTGCCTTCCCTGCCCCAGGCCCGCTTCGCCGCATGTCCGCTCTCAACTCAAAACTCTCAACTGTGAACTTTTTGCCGTCTCTAACTCCTTTGTTTGCAACACGGGTGGAGACTTTGGGAACTTATGCTGCCTGTTTTCATGCACTTAACCAATTCCAAGGGGGGGTACACCCCCTCCACGATTCGAATGCGGACGCTGAACTCTTAACTGTCGACTCTCGACTCTTAACTTTACTTGGAATCGACGCGCACAACGCCCGCGGGGGTACAGAGTTTGTAACTATTGAAATGTAAGGCAAAATGGCGTATTCTAAGGAAGCTCACCTGAAGGGTTCGGCTCAACCGCGTCGCGGGCTTTCCCATCACTTGAAGATGAATCCGGGCTGGCCGGCGCCGCAGTCCATTTGCCGGGGCAGCAAGCGGGGAACCAGAAACATGAAAAGCCTGTTTGTAGGTAATTTGAGTTTTGATACGACCGAAGGCCAGATCCGTGAGGCCGTCGCGCCGTTTGGACAGATTTCGCGCGTACACCTTGCAAAAGACCGGGACACCGGGCGCGCGCGGGGGTTCGCGTTTGTTGAGATGCCGGACGATGCCGAGGCCGCGAAGGCGATTGCGGGCCTCGATGGCAAAGAGCTTGGCGGACGAAATTTGAAGGTAAACGAAGCGCGCCCCAAGGGTGAGCGGCCCGCGTTTGGAAGCAGCGGGCGGCCGGGCGGCGGGCGGCCCGGTGGTGGACGGCCCGGCGGAGGAAGATCCGGCGGCGGAGACCGTTCGAGCCGGTTTTCGACGGAGGATTTCCGCGAGGCAGCGCGGCAACCGCGGGAGCCGCGTTGGTAACCGACTGAGAGCTTGAATCGTCGTTTGTAGCGCATTGAATTCACGTCGAGGGAATGCGATGGCCACAACATTTCAAAAGCGGCAGAAGGAAATGAAGCGTTTGGAAAAGCGGCAGGAGAAAGCCGCGAAAAAACTGGCGCGAAAAGAACAGAGCCGAAACACGGCGGAAGAGCAGACGCAGTTTCAGCCCATCGAGCCGGTGCAAAACCCGAACAATTAAATTCAGCGCCGGCGCCGCGAGACGCACAACTGAGTTACGCGCCGGCCGATTTGCCCGCAGTCGAAGACAGGAGAGATCAATTGTTGGAAAACCGAAAGTTTTTGGAATGGCGCAAGGCATATCAAGACGCCGTAGCGGAGACGGACTCGCGGAAGGTGCCCGCGGCGATTGCGGCGGCGGAAGACATCATCCGCCTGCGGATTGAAGTGCTCCCCGGAAGCCCCAACGAGCGGGGGGAGCGCCTTCAGATTCACGACGCGCTGAACGAGCTGCGCCACATGAAGCAGGACCGCGTGCATAGCGGAAGCAACCGCTAGGTGAAAACGCTCCAGGTTTAGCAGGAGCTATTGCACCGCGCGCCGAAAGCTTTTCTTCGTAGCGTTCCGCTCCTCTTCCGCGCGCGAGTCCCGGAGTTCTTTATTCCCCGTGCAAGCAAACCGGCGCACCGATTTTCGCGCTGGACAACTCGCAAAAGGGTGTGGAATATTACGCGCCGCGTTAGAGGGTCGTGCAGAGCAAGTGGTGGTGGAACGTTCCCGACGGCGACGGGTTTTTCCGCAGGCACTTCAGCGAGGCGCCCCGCTTTACGCATCATCCCGACTTCAGGAGTGAGTAAGTGAGCAGAGAAACTGGTGTGGTCAAGTGGTTTAACGCGTCGAAGGGTTACGGATTCATTCAGCGCCAGACCGGCGAGGACGTCTTCGTGCACTTTTCGGCGATCCAGATGGATGGATACAAGAGCCTGAACGAAGGGCAAACCGTGGAATTCGAGGTTCGCCAGGGACCCAAGGGATTCCAGGCCGACCGCGTCACGGCGGCGCAGAGTTAGGAACGCGTAACCTTTTCCGGCCCTGTCCCGGTGCGGCGGGACGGGGCCTTTTCGTTTCTGTGATAGGATTTTTGGTTTGCAATCGAGTTTGAATCCGCGCACGCGCGCCGCGGCGCAGTTTCGCGGCAGTCGATCGGCCGAAATGAGAGTGAGGAAATAAGGTTGGCGCAGCACATCAGCAGGCGGGACTTGAAGCGGGACGAGGTCCGCGAGACGTTTACTCACGGCGCCGAAGCGGTCGCTCTCCACAAAACCGGCGTTGCGATTGCTGTGGGCGTCGTCATCGTCGTGCTCGCGGCGGTGTTCGGCTGGAGGTATTACGCCGCGCATCAGACCACGGCGGCGAGCGCCGCGCTGGGCGATGCGCTCACGGTCTACAACGCGCGTATCCGCGCGGCGGGCGAGCCGGCACAGCCGAACGAAGTGACTTACGTGGACGAGAAAAATAAATGGCAGGATGCGGCGCGAAAATTTGACGACATCGTCGCGAAATACGGACGCACGCGCCCCGGGCAGCAGGCCGACTTCTACGCTGCGATCTGCTACGAAAATCTGGGAAATTACGCGCAGGCCGAAAAAGATTTGAAAGCTGTGGAAGATGCCGGCGATGCGGATCTGGCGCCGCTCGCGCGGTTTCAGCACGCCGAACTCTACAACCGCATGGGCAAGCCGACTGACGCCGCGAATCTCTACCATCAATTGCTCACGACATCGAGCGTGCTCGTGCCGAAGCCGCTCGTGATGCTCGGCCTTGCGAACGTCTACGCAAAAACAAATCCCACCGAAGCAGCGAAAATGTTGAATCAAATCAAGACGGACTATCCAGGCACGGCCGCTGCGGACGAAGCCGACAAGCTCCTGGAAACATCGGCAACCGCGCCGAAAACTTAGTCCGCTGGTCGCTCACCATCCCGTTTTTATTTTCGATGTTTCGCGGCGCGCAGCGCGAATGTCGTCTGCTATGTCGCGGACAACTTCTTTAATAGAATCGCACCATGGCTTTTGCGGCTTACGCGATGCGAGTGGAAGATTCGCGCGGCCGCCGTTTTCCTGAGCCCGCGCATCCTTACCGCAACGATTACGCGCGCGACCGCGATCGCGTGGTTCATTCGCGCGCTTTCCGCCGGCTCGAAGCGAAGACGCAGGTTTTCACGTCGCGCTACTCCGATCATTTCCGGAACCGCCTGACGCACACGCTCGAAGTCGCGCAGATCGCGCGAACCGTCGCGAACGCACTGGACCTGAATTCGGATCTCGCTGAAGCGCTCGCGCTGGTGCACGACATCGGTCATCCGCCCTTCGGCCACGCGGGCGAACACAAATTGGACGAATTGTTGCGGCCGTTCGGCGACCGCTTCGATCACAATCTGCACGCATTGCGGATCGTGGAGCAATTCGAGCAGCGCTATCTGGGATTTCCGGGCTTGAATCTGACGTTCGAAGTGCGCGAAGGAATCGTGAAGCATTCGCGCGAGTATCGCGTGGCGGAATTTCCAGAGCTCGCGGAATATTTATTGGACGAGCGGCCTCCGCTCGAGGCGCAGCTGATTGATTTCGTCGATGAGATCGCCTACAACACGGCGGATTTGGACGATGCGCTCGAAGCTGAGCTCGTCAGTGTGGAGGAAATTGCGCGCGGCGCTCCGCTGGTGAGCGGATATTACCGGGAGCTGGATGCAAAGCATCCAGAAGCGCGCGCGAAGCTCAAGTTCTATGAAGCGCTGAAGCAGACGCTGAATTTCCTGGCGACGGATCTGATCGAAACCACGAGGAGAAACACCGCCGGCTTGGGTTCAGTCGAAGAGGTGCGGCGCGCGCCGCGGCGCCTCGCGAGATTTGGCGACGAAGCCGCGCGCGACAATCATGCTCTGAAGCAATTCCTGAACACGCACCTTTATCAGCACCCAGCGATTGTTGAGGACCGCGATCGCAGCGTGCAGGCGCTCGCAGAGCTCTTTCATTTCTACATGAACGACCCGCAGGCGATGCCGGAGTACTACGCGGAGGAGACGCGGCGCCTGCCACGGCACCGTGTGGTCTGCGACTACATCGCCGGCATGACCGACGGATTCCTGCTGCGCTTGCACGCGGAGTTGGTCAAGACTCCGCTCCACTGAGGCGATTCAAACTAGGGACTGCGGAGAAGCAGCTTCCGATATGAAGCGAGGCGAGACCATCGGCGACGACGTCAACTTCGCGCGCGTTGGAATTAGAATCCTTTTTTGAAGTTGAGGTGCTTGACGGTTTCGCGGACGGAGACGCCGCCGCGGCGAAACTGAAGGTAGTCTTCAGCGCGAATGTAGGTGGGAAACCAATATTTGCCATCAACTTGCTCGCGATAGATGACGAAAGTCGGAGAGACATTCAAAGGCTGACGCGGATTACGCGAGGGAACTTCATCGGTGCGCATGATTTTGCCGCAGGTCTTGACGATGGTGAATTCCTGATCATCGACCCAAACACGTCCCTGGAAGAGACCTTTTTGTTCACTTTTTTCGGAGCTACTTCGAACGTGTAGGTGTTGAGCTGATCGACGGGCTGATGGCCAAGATAGCGGATGTAATATTCATTCAGAGCGTCGGGGACGAGAAAGCCGAGGCCAGCGATGTCGGCATCGTCGTAGTCCTCGGGGTTCATGCTGACGCCCTGAAGAGTACTGACCGATTGAAAGGAGACGCGTTCGGATCGCTTTCCCTTTGAATCGTGAGTGATATCGGCGCGGCGCCGCATTTCGCCGGTGACGGAATCGCCGTTGAGGGTTTGCAGCGTCATATCCAGGGAGTATGCGTAGCCGAAAAAGGCGGAGCGATGAGCGGCTTCGTTGGCGGCGAATTTCTGGATGATGGCGTCTGTGGAAATGTTTTTGGGCTCGGCGGAATCGAGCAAACCGGCGCCTTCGTCGCAATTCGTTCGCTGCGCGCGAGCAGGAGAGCACAACACCAAAGTCGACGCGAGAAGAACTAAAAGCAGCTGGCGCGGGAAATTCATAGATAACCTCCGCGGGAAGTGAACTCTATAACATTTCCCGCGGCCAAGTGAACGGCGGTTGCTGTGGCAATTCGTCCCCGAAATGTGCCGCGGCGGACGTAGAATCGAACGCGCATTCAGAATGAGAGCCTGGGCAATTCTCCGAGGCAGCGGCTTGAACGTGGCGTTCGCACTGGCAATTGCGCCGATGCTCGCGACCTCCGCGGCCGCGGACAGCGCGAGCGAACATTACGAGCGAGGAGTGAGCCTGCGAAGAAGCGGGAACGTCGATGGCGCGATCGCGGAATACCGCGAGGCGCTGCGCCTGAAGGCAAAATTTCCCGAAGCGCACAACAGTCTCGGTAATGCACTGCTCGACCGCGGCGATGCGAAGGGAGCCGCAGAAGAATACCGCGAAGCGATCCGCGAGATGCCAAAGTGGGCGGAGGCCCATTACAACCTGGCGATTGCGTTGAGGAGGGCTGGCGATTCCGATGGAGCGGTGGCGGAATATCGCGCGGCTATCGCCTTGAAGCCGAATTATCCGGAGGCGCACAACAATCTGGGATTTGCGCTCTGGGTGACGGGCGACAGCGCGGAGGCGGTCTCAGAATTCCGGTCGGCCCTGAAATCGCGCGCAAATTATCCGGAAGCGCACAACAATTTGGGGTTAGCGCTGGCGGGCATGGGCGATCGTGAGAGCGCGATCGCGGAATTTCGGGCTGCGATCGAGGAACGAATCGATTATCCCGAAGCGCATTTCAATCTAGGGAATGCCCTGCGGGACAAAGGGGAACTGGACGAGGCCTGCGACGAATATCACGATGCGCTCGTCGGGCGCCGCGATTACGCCGAAGCGCGCAACGCCCTGGGAATCGCGCTCTACATGAAGAAGGATTTAGCGGGAGCGGCCGGGGAATACCGGGAGGCGCTGCGGGAGCGAGCGGATTACGCCGAGGCACACAACAATCTCGGAATCGCGCTGCGGGACCAGAAACACTTGGAGGAAGCCACTGCTGAGTTTCAAGCAGCGATCGTGGCGCGGCCGAACTACGCGCTGGCGCATTTCAATCTAGGGTCAGCGTTTGCCAGCGCGGGTGACTTGGCCGGAGCTTCCAGGGAAAAAAGGACCGCGTGCTCGCTCGATCCGAAGGTGAGCGCGGAGTGCGGCGCGAATTAACGCACCCGCGCAACCGATCCGGTCTTCGCACCAAGCGCCAGGTTGAATTACGGATACGTGCCCCCGGAATGACCCGGTAGATAAGCAGAACCCCCCGCGCTATTCTGCTGTGCATTCCGCGTGAACGAACGGGTACAACGCCGCCGGATAAACTTGCGTCACAGTTCGTCATAGCGCGAAATCGGCTAGCAGGATCGTCCCCGGAGAGAGGTGCTCGCGTGAGCCAATACAATCGGCTGATGGAATTTGCGAAACGGCACGAGACATTGGCGGCTGCGGCCACGGCGGTGACAGTCTTTCTTGGAAGTTCAAGCGCGGACGTGATTCTCAACTTCCTAAGGCTTAGCCGAGCGGCGACCATTTCGAACGACATCGCCGTCGGTGCGCTTGCCGGGGCGTGCGTGTTCCTCTACTCGCGCGCGGCGAAGGAGCGCGATAGGTTTGAGCGCTACAAAGAACGCATTGCGCTGATGACGCAGGTGGACAGGCACGTCCGCAAATCGCTGACGCAGATTGCGGAATCGGCTTTGACCGAGGACCGCGAGCTGAGGATTCGCCGAATCGACGACGCCGTGGAGCGCTTCGACGATATGGTGATGCAGCTGATCGCCGCGGTACCGCAAACGCAGTAACGATCCCCTCTTAACGAGTTAGCGCAGAGGAGGAAGCGTGCCGCAGTATAGAGGCACGGAATTCCTCTCCGACGCCAGATGCGCGAGCTCTTTCGATTTGCAGACTAGATAGAGCAGCGCGGAATGATCGCCCAATTCGACGTGGCTCGGCATGAATGCCAGGATCGGCAGCCGCTGTACACCCGAAGCGCGAGTGATCTCGATATCGAAGTTATCCGCAATCGGTGCGGCGTTGTAGAAGGGCTGCGGTGCCCTTACGGTGCTGTTGTCGAGAAGCTCGCGCAAAGAGTTCATCTCGGCTTCAGAAAGTTTGTATTCGTTTGAGCTGACCTGACTCTCGTTTACCGGACAATCCCAGATTGCGAGAATTGAGCAGCCGGATTCTGCCCGCGACGAGGTGTAGAAAACCCGGCCATCATCGAAGACGGAAAGCTCGGAGAGTAAAGCGCGATTGAGCGGGCTAGTGCCACCTGCAGAGTTTTCAGGCGGGGTCGCTGGTTTTTCAGGGAGAATCTCGCGCACGCGAAAGATGGTATGGAAATCGGAGATAAGAGTTTCGCGGCGGACACCTTCAGGAAATGAGTGGGAGACCCCTGGGCGGGAGATCGGGATCGTGCCCATGGGATTTTCGAGGAGCTTGAGCACCTCAGCGGAGGAAGCAGCCTGAAAGCGATACTGGCGATTATTGACTCGAATTGAGCGCGAAGGCAGCTGAATGGCAGCGGGCAGGATGATGGCAGCGCCATTCCAGCTCCAGATCGAATCGCGCTCGTAGGTGAAAATCATTGCGCCCGTCGCAGGACGATCGGATTTCGCAATTTCCTCGAGCGGAGCTGCAGTGATAAGCAGCGGAACGTAGCAGGCTTCGCATCCGTGTGGCGAGTCGGCGAGAAAAAGGAAGTATCCGAAGTGGTAGGCGGTGCGGGCAACGACATGCTGGGGCGCAGAGGACCCGGAACCCGTCAGAGCAATTCTCAACTCCTGTGCCTGGATATCCTGGAGAGAAGGCGCCTCGGGAATACCGATCCTCCAAACTTCCCGCAGGGCAGCATTGCCGTGCAAGACCGATTTCACGGCGCCGGCGATTTCGACGGTGCGGCCGACGTACGGGGAATAGATGAAATCTGGCTTCCCGACGGGAGTCATCCAAGTGAGCTGAACGACGTTTTGGTCGCGATATTTGACCGGAGGATGGACGTTGATGCTCCACAAATTTCCGGCTTTGCCGTTTTGCGAAATCTTCCCGGTCGCGACAATGATCTCCTCGGATGAGTACGGCCGAGATTGCGCCGAAAGGGCGGCGGAGATGGCGGCGCTCACAAGGAATATGAGGAACGTCGCACGAATGGCGGCACGAATGTGCATGGCTGGATGACGCTGCTCTGGATTCGGACGTTCCAAGGCGCCGATGTGGTTGCCTAGCATGGCTTCAGGGCGCGAAGTTCCGGGGAAGCACTTCAAATCAGGCTCCGAACGCCTTCCTTGACTAGAGAATGGACGGGTTTTATGATTCAAACAGGCTAGATTTCAGCGCCATTCCCATGTTTTTGGACGTCAAAGAACTCGCGCTTCGCAAAGTCCGCATCAACAAGAGCTACGCTCCCGGGACCATCGATTACCACACAGACGATTTCCGGCAGATCGAGCCGCTAGAGGTGCGGGGTACGGCGGAGCTCATTGAAGGACAGATCCGCGTCAGCGGGCACTTGCATACGAGGATCGAACTGGTGTGCGCGCGGTGCCTGGAACCGGTGACGGACGAAATCAGCAAGGACTTCGACCTTTTTTACCGGCCGGCAAAGGACGAGCCGGCCATCGAAGAAGTGCGGCTGAAGGACGACGATACCGACATTGCGTTCTTCGAAGGGGACGGGCTCTTTCTGAGCGATGTGCTGGCGGAACAGATGTTGCTGTCGGTACCGATGAAAGTGATCTGCCGGAGCGACTGCCGGGGCCTGTGTCCCCATTGTGGCGCCAACCTGAATCACGAGGAGTGCCGATGCGAGTCGCGCGGGACGGACCCGCGGCTCGCGCCGCTGGCACGGCTCAAGCAAGACTGGTTCAAGAAACAATAGACGGGCTTGCGGCGAGCGAGCCGGAGCGACCCGTGTGCAGGCAGCGGGGCACGGCGCGAGCCGGAGTGCGGTAGAATAGGCGTCCCCCAAAGGGCCGCATCACAGAACTGGAGAACGAGAATGCCGAATCCGAAACGGCGCCATTCGAAGAGGCGCACGAGCACTCGACGCGCGCACGACCACTTGACCGCGCCGTCGTTCGCGGAATGTCCAAACTGCCACGAGATGAAGCCGCCGCATCAGGCGTGTCCCCATTGCGGCGTCTACAAGGGCCGCGAAGTGATGAACACGAAGGCCAATCAATCGTAAGACGACACGACTAAGCTTCACCCGCCGGAGCGCACATGATTACCATTGCGTTGGACGCGATGGGGAGCGACCAGGCACCTCGGCCTGACGTCGAGGGGGCCTTCCTGGCAGCGCGCGAGTACAACGTGCGCGTGCAGCTGGTGGGGCAGCCGGCGGCGCTTCGGGCGGAAGTGGCGCGGCACGGTAAGCGCGCGGCAAACGTCGAAGTGATCGCCGCAAACGACGTAATCACGATGCGGGACGCGCCGATGCAGGCGTACCGCCGCAAGAAGGAAAGTTCGGCGCACGTGGCGGCAAGGCTGGTGCGGGACGGAAAGGCCGCGGCGCTGGTGAGCGCGGGAAACACCGGCGCGGTGATGGCGGTGGCTCGGTTTACGCTGGGGATGCTGCCGTCGGTGGCGCGACCGGCGCTTGCGGCGCCTTTTCCAACGGCGCGCGGCGGGGCCTGTGTGCTGATCGATGTGGGCGCGAACGTGGATTCGCGGCCGGCGCACCTGGTGCAATTTGCGGTGATGGGCGAAATTTACTACCGGGCGATTTTCGGCACGCGGCGCCCGCGCGTGGCGCTTCTGAGCATCGGCGAAGAAGAGATGAAGGGGAACGAATTGGTACGCGAGACGTTTAACCGGTTGAAGGACATGCCGCTTCACTTCACGGGAAATGTGGAAGGCCGCGACGTGTTTGCCGGCGACGTGGACGTGATCGTCTGCGACGGATTCATCGGAAACATCGCTCTGAAGATCAGCGAAGGGCTGGCGCAGCACATCGCGACGCTGCTGAAACAGGAATTAAAACGCACGGTGACGGCGCAGCTTGGGGCGGTGCTATCGAGGAGCGCGTTTCAGGAATTCAAGAAGCGCACTGATTATTCCGAATATGGCGGAGTCCCTTTGCTGGGCGTAAAGTCTCCGACCGTGATCGCGCATGGGAGGTCGAATGCGAACGCGATCAAGAATGCGATACGTGTGGCGGCGGAGCTCGTGCGCGGGAAAGTGAACGAAAAGATCGAGCAGGAGTTGCGTTTACCGGCGGTGCGCGCAGCGGTGTGAGCGCGAGCGGCTGAATCGGCGGAAACTATGGGCAAACTGGCATTTCTATTTCCGGGGCAGGCGTCGCAATACTCCGGCATGGGCCGGGACCTGGCGGAAAAATTTCCGCTGGCGAAGGCTGCGTTTGAAGAAGCGGATGCAGCGGCAGGTTTCGCGCTTTCGAAGATGTGCTTCGAGGGAAGCGATGAAGAGCTGAAGCAGACGGCGAACACGCAGCCGTGCATTCTGGCGACGTCGGTGGCGGCGTTTCGCGTGTTGAGCGGCGACGGAATGAAGCCGGATTACGTCGCAGGGCACAGCCTGGGAGAGTATTCGGCGCTGGTGGCTTCTGGTGCGCTCCAGTTCAAGGATGCGGTGCAGCTGGTGCGGCAGAGAGGGACATTCATGCAGCAGGCCGTACCTGCGGGCGAAGGCGCGATGGCGGCGATTTTGGGAATGTCGCACGCGACGGTGAGCGATATCTGCAAGCGCGCGGCAGATGGCCACGTATGCAGCGCGGCGAACCTGAATTCACCGGAGCAGACGGTGATTTCCGGGCACGCCGAGGCGGTAAAGCGCGCAGTGGAAATGGCTTCACAAAATGGCGCAAAGCGCGCGGTGGTGCTGCCGGTGTCGGCGCCATTTCATTGCGCGCTGATGGAGCCGGCGCAGACGCGCATGGAGCCGCTGCTGCGGGAGACGCAGTTCGCGGATTTGAAAATGCCGGTGGTGACGAACGCGGACGCGGAAATGACTTCGAAGGGCAGCGAGGCGCGCAATGCGCTGGTGCGGCAGATCACGTTGCCGGTGCGCTGGGAAGATTCGATTCGCGAGCTGATCGAACAAGGCGTGGACACTTTTGTGGAAGTAGGGCCCGGGCGGGTGTTGAGCGGGCTGCTGCGGCAGATCGACCGTAGTGTGCACAGTTTTAATGTGGAAGACGAGGCGAGCCTGAAGGCAACGCAAACGAAGTTGGGGCAATTGGCGGCGGGGGAGTAGAGCGGGATCGCGGCTGTTCATTTCCGAATGTTCTCACTCAAAGACAAAGTAGCGCTGGTGACGGGAGCGTCGCAGGGCATCGGGCGCGCGACGGCGATTGCGCTGGCGGCGGCAGGCGCGAAGGTGGCTTGCGCGGCGCGGAACGTGGAGAAGCTGGAGGCGGTAGTCGCAGAGATTAGCGCGAAGGACCAGGAGGCGCGAGCGATCCCGCTGGACGTGACCGACGGCGAGCAGGTGAAGGCCGCGTTCAAGCAAATCGGGGAGCGATTTGGGCGCCTGGATATTTTGGTGAACAACGCTGCGGTGACGCGCGACGGGTTGGCGCTGCGGATGAAGCCGGACGATTGGGAAACGGTGCTGCGGACGAATTTGACCGGGGCGCATTTTTGCACGCAGCAAGCGCTGGGGATGATGCTGCGGCAGCGGTCGGGGCGAATTCTCAACGTGACGTCGGTCGTGGCGCAGATGGGGAACGCCGGACAGGCAAATTACGTTGCGGCGAAAGCGGGCTTGATCGGGCTGACGAAGGCGATTGCGATGGAGGTCGCTTCGCGGAGTATCACAGTGAATGCGGTGGCGCCGGGATTTATCGCCACGCCGATGACGGATCCGCTGCCGCAGAACGT
>DASTCZ010000168.1:0-3743 GCA_035710585.1 Candidatus Acidiferrales bacterium
AAACGCCGATCAACTGATGAAACAGCTTGGCGACCGGCTGACGCTTGTGCTCGATTCGGGAGAGACGGGAGTTTCGCTGGCATCCACGATCGTGGATTTGCATGACGACCACTGGCGTATTATCCGTGAGGGGGGAATCACCGAAGCGGAAATTCTCGCCGTGCTGGAAGGATATTCGGGCGCTTCGAGTGCGTAAACGGCCGGCGCGCTCTTCGCCCGACCGGGTTCTTACTTCTTCTTACCTTACCACCACTGATCCAAGAAAATCGTAGTCGCCCGAGGGCGTGAGCTGAATGTCGGTCACGCGCGCGCGGTGAACGGAAATATTGTCCAAGAACCACAAGGGCAGATACGGCTCGTCCTGCGCGACGATTTGTTGCACGCGGCTGAAGAGAGCTTTGCGCTTTTCACGGTCGGATTCGACGCGCGCCTGATCGACGAGTGCGTCCAGTTGCGGATTGCGATAGCGGCCCCGGTTGGCACCGGCGGGCGGGATGCGTTTTGAGCTGAAGACAAATTCGAAAATGTCGGGGTCGTTGTTGGCGCCGACCCATCGCAGGGTGTAAATCTGAAAATTGCCGCGCGTGATATCCGAAAAGAGCGTAGCGAATTCGAGGGGCTGAAGCTGGAGATCGATTCCGGCGCGGCGCCATTGATCTTGCAAGACTTCGGACAGCAGGCGGACGGATTGATCGGTGGAGGTCTTGAGCGTGAGTTGAATGCGCGTGCCGGTACGAGGATTGCCGCGGCGCGGGAAGCCGGCTTGATCGAGAAGCTGCTCGGCTTTTGCGGGATCGTAGCCATAGCGCGTCATGTTGGGTTCGTAGGCCCAATTCCCAGGCGGCAGGAGGCCGTCGGCGACGCGAGCCTGACCGCGCAGCAGATACTTGACGAGTGATTCGCGATCGGTGGCGTAGGCGAGAGCCTGGCGGACTTCGCGCTTTGCGAGCGCCGGGTCATCGCAGTTAAATGCGAGGTAGGCGAGGATCGATCCGGGCTGTTCGGCGACAGCGACATTTTCCGCTTTGGCGAGGACGGGGACCATGTCCGGTGTGAGCGAGTTCACTTCGAGGTCTCCGCTGCCTTTGCGAAGCTCGAGGCCGCGGACGACGGCTTCGGGGACGATGCGAAAGCGGACGTGTTGCACGGAGGGCGCGCTGCGAAAATAACTGTCGTTGCGTTCGAGGACGACTTCGTCGTCCTGGCGCGAACTGATGAAGCGGAAAGGGCCGCTGCCGACCGGGTGTTGCGCGAAATCGGCGGAGGCTCCGGCGGGGACGATGCCGATGGCCGGGCGAGCGAGGCTCCAGGGGAAGGATGCGTAGGGTTCGCTCAAGTGGAAGACTACGGTCAGCGCGTCGGGCGTTTCCACGCTTTTCAGCATGCGAAATGCGCCGCGCTTGGGCGTCTGGATCGCGCCGGAAAGAATCGAGTCGAATGTAAATTTCACGTCGCGCGAAGTGAGAGAACGGCGGTCGTGGAATTTCACACCATCGCGCAGATGAAATACGTAAGTGAGCGGATCGGGAGTCTCCCAGCGATCGGCGAGATCGCCGCGGAGATTCATCGACGGATCGCGTTCGACGAGGCTGCTGAAGATGAGTCCGTCGAGGCGCTGAGAAAACGCATCGGTGGCGATGCGAGGGTCGAGATTTGTGGGCATCGACTCCAGCAAGAATGTAACGGAGTTGGGCTGTGCTGCAGGCGCGTTGGAGCAAGCGGCGGCCAAGAGCGCTGCGAAACATGCGAGCGCGAGATAGAACGCGCCGGCATATCGACGGCTTGTTCGTTTATGCACGCGAACCGGCTCGATGCGGCGGATAGCAAATCTTCCCGAGGATCGGCGGGCGGCTTGCGCCGGTTGCGGAAGGAAGATTTGCCGGGCGGCGGTGAAAAGTTTCGTACGCGAGGATGGCAAACGCGAAGGCTTCCTTGCCGTCTTCGGGAACGCCGAGGTCGGCGGACGTCATGACTTTTACGTCGGGGAGCGATGCAGTGAGTTGCGCCATGATCAGCGGATTGTGGGAGCCCCCACCGGCGACGATGAGTTGCGAGATTTTTGCGCGCGGCATGACGAAGCGATGCCAAGCATCGATGATCGTAAGAGGGGTGAAGATTGTTGCGGTGCGGATTAGATCTTCGGTTGGGGCTGCGTGTTTCCTTCCCCACATGAGAATTCTGTCGACGGCTTTCGCGCCGTACTGCTCGCGTCCAGCGGACTTCGGCGGCGCTTGCCGGTAATAAGCGTCGCGCAAGAGCATCTCGCAGAGCCTCGGGCGAAAATTTCCTCGCAGCGCGATCGCCGCGTCGCGGTCAAACGTTTGCTTTCCGCGAGTGGCGCGACTCACAAGCGCGTCGATCAGCATGTTCCCGGGGCCGGTGTCGAACGCAAATACATCGCTTGGCTTCGCGCCGGCCGGGATGACCGTCAAATTCGCGATCCCGCCGATATTGAGCGCGACTCGCCCAAGGCGTGCATGCCGAAAGAGCAAGTAATCGACGAAGGGAACAAGAGGAGCGCCTTGGCCGCCGACGGCCATATCTGCCCCGCGAAAATCTCCAACGGTGGTGACTTCCGTGCGTGCGGCGATCACGGCGGGTTCGGCGATTTGCAGAGTGGAGGCTACGCGACGAACGCCGAAAGCGAGGCTCGGTTTACCTTGGTGATAGACGGTCTGGCCGTGCGAGCCGATCAATTTCACTTTTGCAAGGGGCACACGGAATCTTCTGCACGCCTCGCGCACGGCATCAGCAAAAAGCTCGCCTAGCAAAAAATTCAGCTGGCTGATCTCTGCGGTATTGACGCGCGTACCTTCGGCGACGCGCAAAACCGCTTCACGGACTTTGCGCGGATAGGGAATCGCGGTGAAATTCTCGAGCCGCGACTTGAGGTGAGGGGGCGCGCCGGAGATTTCGGCGAGGGCGACATCAATGCCGTCGGCCGAGGTTCCGGACATCAATCCGATCACACGCATCGCGGGGAAAATGTTAGCGCGGGGAGAATTCCGGTGCGCACGATTTAGCTGATCTGTTTCTTCAGCTGCGCCAACAAGTTCAGTGCGTCGAGCGGACGCAGGTGATCGAGGTCGGCGCCGCGGATGGCGTCGAGCACGCTGCGATCGATGGCCGCAAACATCGCATCCTGCGCGGGGGGATGGGAGCCATTGCCTGAGCCCGGAGTAAGCTTTTCGCTGACGACGTGCTCGCTTTGTTCGTGGCGCTGGAGCACTTCGCGTGCACGTTCGATCACGCTGCGCGGCAATCCGGCGAGGCGAGCCACTTCGATGCCGTAGCTGCGATCGGCGCTACCGGCTTCAACTCGCCGCAAGAAAACGATGCCGCTGGGCGTCTCGCTGACGGCGACGTGAACGTTTTTCACTCCGGGAAGCAGGTCAGCGAGCTCGGTCAGTTCGTGGTAGTGCGTTGCGAAGAGCGTTCGCGCCTTGGTTTTCGATTGCAGGAATTCGACGACGGCCCATGCGATCGAAAGCCCGTCGAACGTGGCCGTCCCGCGGCCGACTTCATCGAGAAGGATCAAGCTGGAAGGCGTGGCGGTATTTAGGATCGCTGCGACTTCGCTCATTTCCACCAGAAAAGTTGACCGGCCGCGCGCGAGATTGTCCGAGGCACCAATACGAGTAAAAATCCGGTCGGTGATTGGGAGCCGCGCGGAGATTGCCGGGACGAAGGAACCGATCTGCGCCATGACGACAATCAAGGCGGCCTGGCGGAGATAGGTTGAT
>DASTCZ010000169.1:0-4432 GCA_035710585.1 Candidatus Acidiferrales bacterium
TCCCACCGGGCATCCGCCGTCGTCCACCACGCTCAGCACCCGCAGGTTGTATTTGTCGAATAGCTCGAACACTTCCTTGTCGCGAGCCTCCGCCTTCACCGACACGAGCGGTTCGCTGCGCAGCGCCGACATGATTTGGTCCCGATCCGCGATCAGCAGCTTTCCCAGGGGCACCACACCGGAAAGCTTCGCGTCCGTATCGACCAGAAGAATGGCGTCCAGTTGCTCGACGTCGACTTCATTCGCGCGGATGTATCCGATCACTTCATCGCGTATCGCGGAATCGCCAACGAACACAAATTGCGTCGTCATCATTCCGCCGGCCGTATTCTCAGCAAACTGCAGGAGCTCTCTGACCTCGCTTGCATCTTCTCGCGGCATCTCCTCCAGCACTTCGCGCGATCTTTCCGGCTCGAGTTCGGCGAGCAGATCGGCGGCCTGGTCAGGCTGCATTTCGTGAACGATGTCCGCGACTTTCTCGGGGTCCAGCTTTTCCACCACTTGCAGTCGCAACCGTTCATCCAGCTCTGAGAGAACATCCGCCGCAGTCTGCTCGTCGAGTGACGCGATGATCGACTGACGTTCCTCGGTCGAAAGGTCCTCAAGGATGTCCGCCAGGTCCGCAGGGTGCAGGTGCGCCAGCTTCTGGTGAGACACGCGCAACTTCACCCGTCGCATCGGATCAGCTTCCACCAAATTAACGAACTCCCACGGAATCGTCCGCGCGGGCAGCTTCTGCTGGATGCGCCGGATCACCGATGGCGCTACCAGGCCCTGCAATAACCGGCCCACCGCCCCCGTCGGCCCAACGTCCACTTGATTTACTCTCAACTCGACGTTCCCATTCGTCCTCTGCTCGGACATATCGAGATCGTTGACGCGCACGACTTTTCGACCGCCGGTGTCGATGATTTGCTGGTCGAGTAGATCCTTCTGCACCGCAAGCCATGCTTCGTTTGGCCGGTATTCTTCCAACGATTTTTCGCCCACGGTCAACCGCATCGTTCCCGGCGCCACGAATCCGATCTGATCGAACCTCGCGATAAGCGGCTGATACTTCCCACGCGCAAGCAGATACCTCCCGATGCGCGACGCTTGTTCGGACGGGTCGATGAATAGCTCCCTGATGCGGCCGACGAAATTTCCCTGCGCGTCGTAGGTTTCCGCGCCGAGCAGCTCGGTGGCGTGAAGCATCGCAACCTCCCCGGAGCCTTTCTCGGCTCCGTATCTGTAAATCCAAATCTCAGAGCGGGTTGTGAGCGCGAACAAGAACAAATCGCGCGCACACAAAAAACCCGCGGCCGGTGAGCTGGCTTGGCCGCGGGTCGAAACGAAACCAGACAGGTCTCTATCCGGTGAGCGCCCCTGCGGCTGCCTCCAGGCAGACCGGGAACCTATGCGTTATCGAGTCGAACGCGGCATTCGACGGATCACTTCCAGCCGCATCCTCCCGAACGCGCCTAGGAAAGGGATCCTGTTTCTCTTCCGGGTTCATCGAAACAGCGGTCCTCGTTTTTAGTAAGTAAACGGGGGCGTCTGCTTTGTCAAGAAAAGAATGACGTTACGACGATTTTTTTTCAGTTTGAAACAACATGTTTGGAATTCCTGCGACCGCTCCGGGAGCCGGACGCGATGCCATCCGGCCGTCGCGCTGGCATTGTTCGATGTGGAGGAGCAGATAGTTTTTGGTAATGTAGTCGGAATGTGAGTAACCCAGCTCCCGCGCAGCTTGGTCGATTGCCGCCGGAGGGCCTTCCAGCTCGATGAAGCTGCCAATCGGGGTCTCATCGAGCTCGATCAGCAGGCCGGCCGCCCATTTTTTCGTCGTGGGAAGCGTGAAAGTCGTCCGGTATTTCTCATACTTAAACCAGCCACGCAGCCCGAGCGCTTCCAAAATCCTCCGGAGCGATTCGGCATCACCGACCCCGGCCTCGATTTCCTCGCGTACCTTGTATTTTCCGGGCCCCAAACCTGAAGCCTGGCCGCCGTTCGCCTCCGCTGGCCCTTTGTACGTCAGCACCGCGCTCCTCTCGCCTTTCGCGCTTCCTGCCGGCGATTCCACGCGAATCCGCACCAGCTGCCCGTGTCGAGCGAGCCCGCCCTGAGGTGTATCGAATAGAGTGTTCATTTCGTGCACGCGCCCATCTTTTCCGGACGCCGCGCGCTGCACGCTCTTCGCTCCCAACTTTCCGAGTTTCCGCTTGATCGCCGCGAGATCGGCAACGCGCAGCTTCACTTCCACTTCATGCGCTGGTTTCGGCGCCACGGCGGCAGCTTTGCTCTGCGGCATGATTGCCGTAGTATAGGGCGCTCAGCCGCTTCGAAATCAAGTCATGTCTGAGCCCACCACGCCGCTTATGCGGCAGTATCACGCCGTCAAGACGCGCTACCCGCAGGCGCTGCTTCTCTTCCGGCTGGGCGATTTCTACGAGCTTTTTTACGAAGATGCAATCGTCGCTTCACGCGAGCTTCAAATTACTCTGACCTCGCGAAACCGAGAGCGCGGCCAGGCCATCCCCATGTGCGGCGTGCCGTATCACGCTGCGGAAAATTACATCGCGCGGCTCGTGCGCGCCGGATACAAGATCGCGCTCTGCGATCAGATGGAACAGCCAGGCCCCGGCAAAAAGCTCGTACGCCGGGAAGTGACTCGCGTGATCACTCCCGGCACGGCCACTGACCTGCAGTTGCTCGAGCCTCGCGAAAATAATTTCCTCGCCGCCGTCTCTTACGCTCCTCGCGGCGGCCGCATCGGCGTGGCCTGGGTGGATATTTCCACCGGTGAATTCAACGCGACGGAATTCTTTAGCGGAGCCCTCGAGGAAAAGCTGCGCGACGAACTCCAACTACTGCGGCCCCGCGAAGTGCTCCTGCCGCGCATCACCGGATTGTTTGCCGACGGCGACGAAGGCCCTGGCGCGCGATTCGCCTCCCGGATGGAATTGCGCGAGGGCGCTATCACTCGACTTGAAGAATGGGTTTTCCGCTCCGATTTGGCCGAGCGCCTTCTCCGTGAGCAATTTGGCGTCGCTGGGCTCGACGGATTTGGATTGATCGATCACCCCGAAGCCGTGATTTCCGCCGGCGCCGTAGTTCATTACCTGCGGGAAACCTCCGCAAAATCCGCGGACCGTGCAGAAGCAGATGCGTTGCAACATGTCGATCGGCTTCGCTACTACGAGCAGCAGGACGCACTGGCGCTCGACAGCGTCTCGGTCAAAAATCTCGAGCTGGTCGCGCCGATTTTTCCCGAAGACTCCGCACGCGGGCAGGCGGTTACGCTTCTCGGCGCCCTCGACGAAACGGCCACGGGCATGGGCGCGCGGCTCCTTCGCTCCTGGATTTTGCGCCCGGCGGTTTCGCTCGAAGAAATCGCAGCGCGGCTCGACGCCGTAAATGAATTGAAGTCGCACACGGTGCTGCGCGAGGAAATTCGCGTCGCGCTAAAGGGCGTTCTCGATCTCGAACGCCTCACCAGCCGCATTACGCTCGGACTCGCCACGCCCCGCGAACTCCTGGCGCTTCGCACGTCGTTGCAGCGCGTGCCGCTGGCGCGCGGATTCCTCGCCAACTGCAAATCGGAAAGATTGATCGAGCTCCGCGAGCAGATCGACGAGCTCACCGATGTTGCCGCGCGAATCGAACAAGCCATTGCCGATGATCCTCCGGCGCAGGCATCGGAGCCGGGCGTCATCCGGCGCGGCTTCAACTCCGAACTCGACGAGCTGCGCGATATCGGCCATCGCGGAAGGCAATTCATCGCTGCGATGGAAGACCGTGAACGCAAGCGCACCGGCATCGGATCGCTGAAAATCCGTTACAACCAGGTGTTTGGTTATTACATTGAGATTTCGAAAGCGAATTTGCAGTTCGCCCCCGCGGATTTCGAGCGGAAACAAACGCTCGCAAACGCTGAACGCTTCACTTGTCCCGAACTCAAAGAATACGAGCGTAAGGTATTGCAGGCGGACGAGCGGATCGCCGAAATCGAGCGGCGCTTATTCTCCGAGCTGCGCTCCTGGATCGGTGAGCAGGCAGCGCGTATTCGCCGCACATCAGTCGCCGTCGCTCAGCTCGATGTGCTCGTGAATTTTGCCCGGCTCGCGGCGGCGCGAAATTACGTTCGGCCCGATTTCAACGAAGATGGCGAGCTAACCATCGCCGGCGGGCGCCATCCCGTGATCGAGCGGCTTTTGGAAAGCCGCGGCGAACGATTCGTGCCCAACGATCTTTATCTCGACGATTCGGAACAGCAGATCCTGATCATCACCGGGCCGAATATGGGCGGCAAATCAACCTATCTCCGCCAGGCCGCCTTGATTGTCGTCATGGCGCAGATCGGTTCCTTCGTCCCGGCAATCTCCGCGCGGCTCCCAATCACCGACCGGATTTTTACTCGTATTGGTGCCTCGGACAATCTCGCGCGCGGCCG
>DASTCZ010000170.1:0-3571 GCA_035710585.1 Candidatus Acidiferrales bacterium
GCCGCACGCAAAGAATATCGTCCCCAATCTCACGCCGGATCTCATGATCGATTGATCCTTCCTTCTGATTTTCGGAGCGAAAACTATAGCACCGAACCGCGCCTACGACGTCAGGCCGCGCGTTTGCGGCTCCGCGCACGCCTCGGATAGAATGACCGGACTTTTCGCGCCTTTCGCGCGAATCGGGGAAAAATCCGAGCGAAATGCCAGCCGAAATCCAATTTCACAACACACTCTCCGGCCGCAAGGGGCCTTTCACAACGCTCCACTCCGGCGAAGTTCGCATGTACACCTGCGGACCCACGGTCTACGATTTCGCGCACATCGGAAATTTCCGCACCTTTCTTTTTCAGGACATCCTTCGCCGCTTTCTCGCCAGCCGCGGCTTCAAAATGTTTCAAGTGATGAACCTGACCGACGTCGACGACCGCATCATCGCCAACGCTGCTGCCGCCGGAAAAAGCATTCGCGATTACACGGACCAATACATCAAGGCCTTCATCGAGGATTGCCACGCGCTCGGCATGGAAGATCCCGAAAAACTCGTTCGCGCCACCGACCACATTCCCGCGATGGTCGATCTGATCGAGCGCCTCCAGAAAAAAAGCTTCACTTACCCGAGCGACGGCTCGATCTACTATCGCATCGCGAAGTTTCCCGCTTACGGCAAGCTAAGCAAAATCGACGTCAGCGGCATGCAAGCCGGCGCCAGCGAACGCATCGATACCGACCGCTACGAAAAAGAGAACGCCCGCGATTTCGCCCTCTGGAAAGCCCCCAAGCCCGGCGAACATTTCTGGGAAACCGAAATCGGCCCGGGCCGTCCCGGCTGGCACATCGAATGCTCCGCGATGTCCATGAAATATCTGGGAAGCACGCTCGATATTCACACCGGCGGCGTCGATCTCACCTTCCCGCACCACGAAAACGAAATCGCGCAATCCGAAGGCGCCACGGGCAAGCCCTTCGTGCGCTTCTGGCTGCACGCCGAGCACTTGCTCGTCGATGGCCAGAAAATGTCGAAATCGCTCGGCAATTTCTATACGCTCCGCGATCTCTTCAAGCAGGGCTACAAACCGTCGTCAATCCGCCTGCTCCTTGCCTCGGTTCCATACCGCACGCAGCTCAATTTCACCAACGCGAGCCTTCAGCAAGCCGCCTCGAGCGTCGAGCGCCTCCGCAATTTCGTCGAGCGCCTGCGCACCGAAAAATTCAAGGAGCAGATCGGCAAGGATTTCTCGCCGCGAGTACGCGATGCCGAACGCGATTTCGATGCCGGCCTCTCCGACGACTTGAACACTGCGCAGGCTCTGGCCGCTGTCTTCGATCTGGTCCGCGACGCGAATATCGCCATGGATCGCGGAGAGTTTTCGCGCTCTGATGCCGCCGCTGCGCTTGCCGCCATCTCCGAATTCGACAAAATTTTCGACGTATTAACCAACGATGACGACGAGCGCCTCCGCGTGCTCGGCTATGGCGATGAAAAATCCGGCCTCAGCGACGCCGAAATCGATCAGCTCATCGCCCAGCGCGAATCCGCCCGCAAACGCCGCGACTTCAACGAAGCCGACCGCATCCGCAAGCAGCTTTCCGATTCAGGCATCATCCTCGAAGACACGCGCGGCGGCCTGCGCTGGAAGCGCCGCTAGCGTCCGTATCTCCCGATCGCCACTTTCCCGGCCAATAAAAAAACGGCAGGAGCACTGCGCCCCTGCCGTCTTGAACATTCACAATGTACGCGAAACTACTGTTGAAACGTGATCACTCCAAACAGCCCGTCCCCATACTCATTCGATCCCGCGGTGAAAAATAGCTCCCCCGGCGTCCCGTTCGAACCCCCGATGCCGAACCGGATTCCCCACAGCTGGTCGATCTCAATCACTTTTCCATTCTGATCGCGGAGTGAACCCAAAAACTGCCCGCTCGCCGGATCGAACGCATCGATTCGTCCGCGCGAAGTATTGTTCGAAATTAGCAGCGCGCCGCTCATCGGCCCAAACCCGGAAGCAGGCGCCATCGCCACGCCCCAGGGCGAATGCAATGGCCCGCTCAGCGCGAAGCTCTTCACCAGCGTGCCATCCGTCGTAAATTCGCTCACAAACCCCGATTGCGCCTTGCCCAGCGCCGTGTATGTCACCCAGATGTTGCAATCCGCGCCTTGGCAGATCGTCTGTATTCCGTAAGGCGTGAATTGCCTCGGAATGTTGGGATCAACGAATGCACTCGCAGAAAATGAGTGCAAGTTGAAGCCTGAATCAAACACGTCGATCCGCTGGTTTGGTCCGCCGTCCGCCGCGTAAAGAAAGTTCTGGCCGCCGCTGCTCGCTACCGCCAGTCCCGTATAGCTCGCGCCCACGCCTGACCGGTCCTTCGCAGTAATCGCCACCGTCGCATTCACCGAAGGCGCCCACCCGGCGATGGTGCCATCCAGCGTGGCCCAAATGAATGCTGCTCGTCCCGTCTTCACTACCCCATTTACAGTTGCGCTCACGGAAAAATCCGTGCTCGTGCCCGTCGCCGGATTCGCCACCATTCCGGTCGGACTGCCCGGCTGGCCCGTCGTCACAGATGGAATCGTCACGACGAGTGCTGCGATTGTCGTCGTTACCGTACCGTCGCTGGCGGTCTTGATCGTGTATAGCGTCGACTTCCCAGTGTCATTGTCACTGATCCAGATCGGGCTCGTGGCTGTCGATGCCATGCCCCAAGCGTTCTTAAGGAACGCCTCTGTCTGCGTGCCGTTGATGCCGGTATCAGTCACCAAATCGGTGCGCGTATATTGCGCGTGGGCAACCGAAGGCAAAAGCAGCGCAGCGAGCGATAGGCCCGCCAGAGATACAAGTGCTTTTGAAAGCGCGTTCATTATCGATTCCTTTCGACGCTTTCCCTGTCTTGATTTTCGCGGGGCTTGGTCAGGCGGCGGGAAAGCCGGTAGGCCAGCAAAGCTATTGTGTTCCAGAATGGCTCTTGTCAATAAATTGTAACGGAAATGTCTCTTCTGAGATCTTCATTGAGGTCTCCTAAAAAAAGACGGCAAAAGCGCTGAGGCGCCTCTGCCGTCCTGACTTCGATCAGTCGTGCGAGTAGTCGCTTACTGCTGGACCGTGATCACTCCCAGCAGCCCATCGCCGTACTCGTTTGTGCCTGCCGTGAAAAAGAGCTGATTCGTCAGCCCGTTTGCGCCGGCCACTCCAAAGCGGATTCCCCACAGATCGTCAATCTCGATCACTTGCCCGTTTTCGTCGCGCAGCGAACCGAGAAACTGGCCCGTGGCGATATCAAACGCATCGATTCTTCCGCGAGAAATGTTGTTGGAAACGAGCAGCGCGCCGCTGAACTGCCCGAAATTGTCAGGAGCGATCGCAATGCCCCAGGGCGAATGCATCGGCCCGTTGAGCGCGAAGCTCTGCAGCAGCGCGCCCTCCGGAGTAAATTCGCTGATGAAGCCCGATTGCGCATTGCCCAGCGCCGTATAGGTCACCCAGATGTTGCACGCGCTTCCCTGGCAAATCGTCTGGATTCCGTACGGAGTAAACTTCCGCGGAACGTTTGGATCGACGAACGCGACATC
>DASTCZ010000171.1:0-3516 GCA_035710585.1 Candidatus Acidiferrales bacterium
GATCTTTTTAAATCGGCAACCGGGCGAAGTGGAGTTGACGAAGTCGAATATTTTGCTGATCGGGCCGACGGGCACGGGCAAAACGCTACTGGCGCAGACGCTGTCGCGAATGCTGGAAGTGCCGTTCGCGATTGTGGACGCGACGACGCTGACTGAGGCCGGGTACGTTGGAGAAGACGTCGAGAACATTATTCTGAAGCTGCTGCAGGCCGCCGACGGCGACGTGACCAAGGCGCAGCAGGGAATTATTTACATCGACGAAATCGACAAGATCGCCAAGAAGGATGAGAATCCTTCGATCACGCGCGACGTGAGCGGCGAGGGCGTGCAGCAGGCGCTGCTGAAGATTCTGGAGGGCACGGTCGCAAACGTGCCTCCGCAGGGCGGCCGCAAGCATCCGCACCAGGAGTTTACGCCGGTCGATACGACGAACATTTTGTTCATTTGCGGCGGAGCGTTTGTCGGTCTGGAAAAGGTGATCGAGCGGCGCGTGGGACAGAAGTCGCTCGGGTTCCACACCGACGTGCAGCCATCGACGGGGATGCGCCGGAACATCGAAGTGCTGGAGCAGGCGCAGCCGACCGATTTGATCCGCTATGGGTTGATACCGGAGTTTGTAGGACGCTTGCCGGTGATGGGCGTGCTGGCGGACCTGGACAAGAGCGCGCTTGTGCGGATTTTGACCGAGCCAAAGAACGCGCTGGTGCGGCAGTACCAGCGGCTATTTGAATTCGAAAACGTGCGGCTGCGGTTTACCGACGACGCGCTCGAAACGGTCGCCGAGCTGGCGTTGCAACGTAAAGTCGGCGCACGCGGCCTGCGAATGATTTTGGAAGATTTGATGCTCGATCTCATGTACCACCTCCCATCGCAACGCAAGGTGCGCGAATTCGTAATGACCGCGGACATGGTGCGCAGCCGCGAAATCAATTGGAGCCTGCTGGAAAAAGCGGGATAAAGGAAAAAGATTGAAGACCCCAGAACACCCCTCCATGTTTAGCCGGGAAAAAGGCGAAACCCGTTCCATTCCGATGATGCCCGTCAGGGCGATGGTGATCTTCCCGCAGCAGATGAGCCCGTTCATCGTGGGACGCGAAGGCTCGGTGCGCGCTCTCGAAGAGGCGCTTGCCGGCGATAAAAAGATTTATCTGGCGACGCAGCGAGATGAGTCGATCGACGATCCGAAACCCGACGACGTCTACAGCGTCGGAACGATCGCGACGATCGTGCAGAGCGTAAAACTTCCCGACGGAAACATCCGCGTGCTGGTGGAAGGCGTGGAGCGCGGCAAGACGCTCGACGTAGCGACGAGCGAAGGATACTTTCGCGCGACGATCCGCTTCGTGACGCCGAAACCGGAACACGTTCCGGGCAACGAGCAGCTCATCGCGAAAGTGACGGCGGCGTTCGAGCAGTATGTGAAGCTTTCGCAGGCTGTGAATTACGACACCGTGGTCGCTGCGGCGCGCAGCGAAGATCCGGGGCAGCTCTCGGACGCGATCTCCTACAACCTCACGCTGCCAATCGAAGAAAAGCAGGAATTGCTCGAGATTTTTGATCCTATCGAGCGGCTGAACCGCATCAGCGAAATTTTGGATGTGGAAATCGAAAAGCTCAATGTGGAGCGCAACATTAATACGCGCGTGAAGCGGCAGATGGAGCGCGCGCAGAAAGAGTATTACCTCAACGAAAAACTGAAGGCGATCCAGAAGGAGCTCGGGCGCGGCGAGAAAAGCGAACTCGATGAGCTGAAGAAAAAGATCGACGCGGCGGGAATGCCCAAGGACGTTCACGAGAAGGCCACGCAGGAATTGAAGCGGCTGGAGATGATGCCGCCGATGTCGGCGGAATCGACCGTGAGCCGGAATTATCTGGATTGGATGCTCGCGGTGCCGTGGAAAAAGAAATCGAAGGAAATCCGCGACATCAAGCTCGCGGAAAAGATCCTGGAAGAAGACCACTACGGACTCGAGAAGATTAAGGAGCGCATCCTGGAATATCTGGCGGTGCGCCAATTGGTGAAGAACCCGAAGGGTTCGATCCTGTGCTTCGTCGGGCCGCCGGGCGTGGGAAAGACTTCGCTGGCGATGTCTATCGGCCGGGCCACCGGCCGGAAATTCGTGCGCGTGTCGCTGGGCGGCGTGCGCGACGAGGCCGAAATCCGCGGACACCGGCGCACCTACATCGGCGCGTTGCCAGGCCAGATCATCCAGATGATGAAAAAGGCCGGCACAGTGAACCCGATTTTCGTGCTGGATGAAGTGGACAAGATGTCCATGGATTTTCGCGGGGATCCTTCCGCGGCGCTGATGGAAGTGCTCGATCCGGAGCTGAACCACGCGTTCACCGATCACTACCTGGACGTCGAGTACGATCTCTCCAAAGTTATGTTCGTGTGCACGGCGAACGTGCTGCACACGATTCCGCAGCCGCTGCAAGACCGCATGGAAATCATTCGCCTGGCCGGCTACACCGAGGCGGAGAAGCTGGAAATTGCGAAGCGCTTCCTGGTGAAGAAGCAGCGCGAAGCGAACGGTTTAGTTGAAGAGAACATTACCTTCACCGAAGACGGCCTGCGGCATCTGATCCGCCATTACACGCATGAGGCGGGCGTGCGAAATCTCGAGCGCGAAATCGCGAACCTGTGCCGCAAGATGTCGCGCAAAGTCGTGCAGGAAGGCGCGGGCGTAAAGGTCGAGATCACTCCGGCGAACATCGCCGACTTCCTGGGCGTGATGAAGTTCCGCGAAATCTGGGAAGAAAAGAAAAACGAAATCGGGTTGGCCATTGGCCTCGCGTGGACGGAAGTGGGCGGGCAGGTGCTGGGCACCGAGGCCAGCGTGATGCAGGGCAAAGGCCGGCTGACGCTGACCGGAAAGCTCGGCGATGTGATGCAGGAGTCGGCGCAAGCGGGCATGAGCTACGTGCGCTCGCGCGCGGCGCGATTCGGCCTGGAACACGACTTCTACCGCAACGTCGACATTCACGTGCACGTGCCGGAAGGCGCGATTCCGAAAGATGGGCCATCGGCGGGAATCACGATCGCTTCGGCGCTGGTGAGCGCGCTGACGAAGATTCCGGCGCGCTGCGACGTGGCGATGACCGGAGAAATCACGCTGCGCGGCAAGGTGCTGCCGATCGGCGGCGTGAAGGAAAAATTGCTGGCGGCGCACCGCGTGGGCCTGCGCACCGTGGTGCTGCCAAAGGACAATGAGAAAGACCTGGCGGAAATTCCGCCGGAAATCCTCTCGGCGATGGCGGTGAAATTCGTCGAGAACATGGATGAGGTGCTGCAGTACACGCTCGAGCGGCCGATTACTCCAACCGCTCACGCGCCTGTTCCGGAAGTGCCGGCAGGGTTCGAACCGGAACCGAAGGAAGATCAGGGACTCACGAACTGAATTTTCCGGGCGCGCGGCGGCTGCAACCCGCCGGGCGCGCATACCGCGTAGCAGGGATTTTTCAAACGAGATTGATTGCTGAAGCTGTGCTGTTTCCGGCCGCCGAAGGCTGTTC
>DASTCZ010000172.1:0-25155 GCA_035710585.1 Candidatus Acidiferrales bacterium
GCGGGGACGGCTCGTCGAAGCGCAACGCAGAGTCCGACAATGCCAAGAATGGCGAGCGGCGCGACGAGATAGATGAGACCGTTGCGGCCAATGAGCCAGAAGCGCGCGATGCGTTCGAGCGTGTTGACGGCGAATTGGCCGGGATTGGCGCGGATGAACGCGCGAGCTTCGGCGCCCTTTTCGTCCATGTAAGCGAGTTCGCCGATCTGCTGATAGTGGCGCAGGTCGGCGGCGTTGAATGCGGGATGAATTTCGGGCGTGAAGCGGAATGCGGTGCCGGAGTGATTGCCGATCCACATTTCGAGAGCGAAATTATCGCGCAGCGGGACGGCGCGGCCCATGACGAGATAATTGCGGATGCTCCAGGGAGCGAGGACGGCGATGAATGCGGCTGCGCAGGCGGCGAGTGTGGCAAACGGGATTTTTTTGCGAAGGAAAGAGTAAAACGCCGCGGCGGGTAGAAGAAGCAGAAGGGCGGCGTTGAGCAGGCAGCCGGCGGCCCACCAAATTGTGGCGTAGAGCCAGCGCGATGTGCCGCGGCTGCGCCAAGCGCGGAGGAGCAGCCAGGCGCCGACCGCGACGACGAACGCAGAGAGGGAGCTTTCCCAGATGATGTTCGTGGGAAGAATGATCGCGTAGGGGAAGAGCGCCCAGAGCCACGCGGCGGCTTTGGCTTCGCGGCGACCGAAGCTGTCGAGAGCGAGTGCGAAGATCGGCGCGACCGTGAGAGCTGATACGAAGCACTGGAGAAGCAGGATCGCCCAGGCGGAGGCGTTGGTGTGATCGCCGAAGATGCGCAGGATGACGGAAAGAATCGAAGGATAGATTGGCGGGACGAAAGCGGTGGGTCCGGTTGGAATCGGGAACGGCGAGGAGAAGCCGTTGCCGGTGGCCAGCGATTTCGCGACGCCGAGCATTTCGATGCCGCGCGGCCAGAGTATCCCGGCGATGTTGCGATTCCAGTAGGCGAGCAAGGCGACGAGGCAGCGCAGCGCCATGGCTACGGCGAAAATCTTGCCGATGAATGGAATGTAACTTCGGAGCGAATCGGGTAGCGGAGAAGGCGAGGCTCGGCGGACTGGTTCGGCAGGAGCGGCGGAGAGGCTACCGCTCAAGCGGATCGGTGCGGATGAAATTGTGCCCTGTGTCATCGAGCCATCTTCCGATGCCCATCACTGCGCCACTGAGCCAATTCACGTCCCATTCGTAATGACGCTGCCAACTGCCGGGATTCGTCCACGCTTGCTGGAGCTTAGACCAGTAGAACTGGCGGACGCGGGGAGAGTTGGCTTCCGGGCCGAACTGAGTGCCGTCAACTGAATACTGCGGCGGCGGATCTTGTGGGAGAGTATCGCCACGATTGAAATTGTTGGTGGTGAGCGTGACGGCGGAGCTCCAGTAAGCCAGGGCCAAGTCCTCCGGGGACTTGTGATTCGTAGGCGTCCACGGAGCGCGTGGCTCGCCGAACGAACTGGGCATAGCCAACAGCAAATTGGAATGGGGCCGGTAGGAGCCGAAAATGAAAAGAATTATGGCTACGAGCAGAATTGCGTAAGTGATTTGGCGAGCTGTGAATCTCATTCTCGAACGTTTGGAGATTGCGCCCGAATCGCCGCGGTTGCACCTGTCCAAGTGCTATTTTGGGGCAAATTTGACCCCGGAGCGAGGGCGGAGTGCAGGGAATTCGAATCGACTCTTTCAAAAAGTACACTGATGTTGTCCCGATAGGTTTCCCTCCACCCAGGATCGTGAGAGAGCACGTATGCAAGTGGCTCGCTGGGCGGGAAGAGGACAGACTGGATTTTGTATTTGTCTAGAATGACGTTCGGATGCTTGAGGTCGAGAAGATCGAGGTAGTCCTGAAGCACGCCTTCGTATTCAAAGATGTCTACGCGGCTATCGATGAACACCTTGATGTCGGGGTCATTCCAGGGCAGGTAGCCTCCCCAGGTGTAAAAGTTCAACAGCGGCGCTGGCGCAGGATTCTGACGCATATAGGCGACAGCGCCTGACGGGTATTGGCCATCTACGATCGACGTCAGCTCGGCGTTGCGCGGCCAGTAATGAATGACGCCGAAGATCATGAGGCCGATCAGGACGGCGTTTAGTATCGGCTTATCGATTTCGGGTTGATAGGGCGGCATGAAATCGAGCGTCTTGGCGATGATCGGGGCGACCACAATAGCCACGAGGACGAGGAAGCGGATGTATGTGAGCCCGGAATAGAGGGAAAAGGCCAAAAGGGCGACTTCGGTCAGAGTCCAGCGAGCGCCTTGAAAGACCGCCCGAGCAAACAGGAGCGCCAGCAGAAACAAGACGAGCTTGCCGCGATTGTCGTGGAAATTGACCGGGACCCATTCCGCCACATGAGCGACATTCAACTTCTGGCGGAAGGCCAGGTCGAAAGGGTAAAGAACGAGGCGATAACCGTAGGGGTTGGCGAACAAAGCGGCGATGCTCGCCAAGCCGGTGAAAATAAGAGCCTTCTTTTGGGAAGGCGTCCAAGCGGCGGCATCGACCTGCCCCCAGCTCCCCGAAACGAATCCGCAGGCGGCGATCAATCCGAATAGAACCAGCCCGAGGGACCACGATCCGTGCGTATTGATCCACAGCGCGAAGAGCGGCGGAAGGATCCAGAGCGGCCCGCTTCCCTTCTGGCGGAAGCGCTGAAGTACCAGCAACATGGCAACCATGAGCAAATAGCCGAACAGGATCGTGCGGGGTCCGAACGAGACTGAAGCCAGCAGGCACGACAGCGCGGTGGCCAGTACAGCCGATTTGAAATTGCGGAATTCGCGATAGGTGAGCGTGAGTACACCGACGAAGATCAGCGCGATGACTATGAATTCGACCACGAACACGCCGGTCAGCCCACTGACTTGGTAGCCCAGGTAGAAGGGGATTTCGGAGAGCCACTCGTGGTTTATCCAGGCATGACCGGGAACCGTGAAAGAAAGGTAGTCGGCGTTTGGGAGGTGGTGTTGGGTAAAAAGGTAACGGGCATTGTTGAGGTGCCACCAGATGTCCGGGTCGGCGATGCTTCCTCGGCAAAGTACGAAGACGACGCATCCGAGGCCGACGGCGAGCATAGCCAGGAAAGAGAAAATGAACTTGAGGCGGGACCGGCTAGAGTGCCCTGGGTGCTCCGGCCTGGCAGGTTGCGAGCGCAGCTCCCCGTCCGAAGGCGGGGCCTGATTGGAGGGCGGGGTTGCTATGGTATTCACCAAATACTCGTTCAATGTGGAACCGGCAATCCCGATACCACTTCAGCCATGATGACAGGCAATACGTTTTTGCCATTCGTTGGCGGCGAGCGCAACCAAGTTCTTTAATCCGTGTTATCGCAAATTAACGCTTTCGGAGGCGATGACACGAAAAACTGGGGGCGGCGTGGAAAGTATTGCTAACTCATTGAAATTTCCGCTTCCGAGACAGTGTGTACATTCGTACAAACGCCGTGAATTGTCAGATGAGCCCCAAAACCCGTTTACAGTACTCGCCTAACCGTTCGTTCACAATTGCGGAAATACTTTTCCTTGCTAATTAACGGGCTGATTATTCAACATTGAAAACAGGAGACCTACACAGATGGGGAATGGCGAATTCCGTGCACTAAGTACGTGCCGTCCCTCTTAGTTAGCTGTGTTAGTGAAGGTTGACGAAGCTGCTTTCGCGGTCCCTCTCGAACGGCGTCTGTCAACGAAGTGATACACGGCAACCTTACAGCCGCGAGGGGTCTAAAGTTGGCCAGCGCCCGCCAGACAGAAAACAGGATACTGGTAGTTGATCCCGACGACGCATTCAGCCGAGTGCTGAAGGGTGTCCTCGGGCCGGGATATGCACTCCGCAGCGCGGGCACCATCGAGGCGGCGATCGCCGAACTCGAGAGCGATGAAATAGACGTAATCCTTCTGAATCTCGACCAGCCGGTTTCCAAACCGGGTGGCAAAACCCCCGTAGCGTTCATGGAAGCTGCGGCGCTTATCCCGCTGACTCCTCCGATAATTGTCTACGGCTGGGACGCCCGGCGCGCAGAAGGGCTGGAGGCACTTCGCCGGGGTGCGTTGGATGTATTCGATCAGCCGCTCGATGTTCGCGCCCTGAAGTTCGCGCTCGACCGGGCCGCGACTCGGGCATCGCTGGAGCGTGACCTTGCAACCGCGCAGGCGGCCCTCTTCCGGAAGACGAATCTGGAAGGCCTGATCGGCCACAGCAAAGCCATGCAGCAGGTGAACGAAGTGACGCGCAAGGTGGCAGGCGTCTTTACGAATGTGCTGATTACAGGCGAAAGCGGTACGGGCAAGGAGCTGGTCGCTCGTGCTATTCATCGCTTGAGTCCCAGGGCAGACCGGCCGTTCGCGGCGTTTTCTCCCTGCGCTCTGCCGGACACCCTGATGGAAGACGAGCTTTTCGGCCACGAAAAGGGAGCGTTTACGGGCGCTTCCCAGGTACGGCGAGGGCGATTCGAAGAGGCGCGCGGCGGATCGATTTTTCTGGATGAGATTGGCGATTTGGCGCTGCCGCTGCAGGCCAAGCTGCTGCGCGTGATTCAGGAGAGAACGGTTGAACGGCTGGGGTCGAATGTTCCCATTCCGATTGACGTTCGAATCATCTGCGCGACCAGCCGCAATTTGGAAAAGATGGTCCGCGAAGGCACCTTCCGCGAGGACTTGTATTTTCGGATATCGGTCGTGAAAATCCACCTTCCCCCGCTACGGGAAAGGGGGGATGATGTACCAGTACTAGCCGAGCATTTTTTACGCATGTTCGCGAAAACACACGGGAAGCAGCTTCGCGGATTCACACCTGCGTTCCTCAGCGCCATAGCGAGCTATAGTTGGCCTGGGAACGTCCGCGAACTGCAAAACGTGATGGAGCGGAGCCTGGTTTTGGCGAACGGGACGGATCTTTTGGGGGTGGAAGACCTGCCGCCGGAATTGCGTGGGCTGGTCATCGCGGATACTCCAATGCCGCTCGGAAATTTCCATCAGGCGATTCGCAGCTTTAAAAGGGAATTGGTGAGGTCAGCTCTCCGGCTGCATAACGGAAACAAGCTGAAGGCGGCGCGAGAGCTGCGCATCAGCCGGTGCTACCTGCACAGGCTACTGAATCAACTCAGTATCGTGGAATCGGAAATTGACCCGGTGTCAGTGGAGCCCGCACCTGCGGCGGCATCCACGGCCGAAACGCCCGCGCTGGCAACGGCCACGGGCCGCGCATCCACCGCCGGAGCGCACTGAGATAGCAGCAGAGATTGTTCGATGCGAATTAACCGAACCAAACTGAGAAAGAATACTTCGGGGCAGAGCCTCGTCGAGACGGCGATTATGCTGCCGATGCTCCTGACGCTGGCTTTCAACGCCCTGAACTTCGGATATTTCTTTCTCATCGCGCTGAATCTCGCGGCCGCGCCGCGTTCCGCAGTGGAGTATTCGGTGCAGGGTCCGGACACGCCTCCGGGACTGGCGTTTCCGGCCGCTGGATCAGCCACTACCTCGACTTCGGTGAGCTTCCTGTTACTTGAGGATATGAGGGGAGCAATCTCGGCGAACGCTTCGAATTCTTCGATTCAAGTCTGCACGCAGGCAAATGGAGTAACGAATCCCGGCACGACAACCGCGACCGCAACCTGCACTGCTTATGGTGCGTCCCTTCCTGGCGGATTTACTTTCCCTACGCCGGATAGCGATCCGGAATTGATCGCTGGCGGCGCCGCACCTGCGTTTATTCTGAACCGCGTAGATGTTTTTTATAGTTTTAAGCCCCTGATCCCGGGAAGGCTCTTCAACTTGGTTCTGATGGGCAGAACTGGCACTACTGCATGCAGCAGCACAACCGGGAACTGCGTGTTTCATCGGCAAGCGTCGATGAGGGCGATGTAGGTGCAGCGGATGATGTCAATTCCGTCACTCCGCGTTGCACGATGGCGAAATCGTTCCGCTGAAGGGCAGAGTGGACAAGCAGCCGCGGAATTCATTTTCGCGGTGATTTTTCTAATGATTCTAGTGGCAGGGATCATCGAGGTATTCGGCCTGATTTATACCTATAGCGTTCTCGCCGATTCCGCAAAAGAAGGCGTGCGTTATGCCGTCGTACATGGATTCGGCGATTCCTCTTGCGTAGGCGCGACCACAGGTTCATGTACATGCAGCGGCCCGGGAAACGGCACGGTCACTTGTAGCGATGCGGCCCCGTACGCAAACGTAAAGAGCGCGGTCACAACGTATGCGTCGTTTTCTCTACACAACACTTCGGCGATGACGATCACGACGACCTATGTGGATACATCGAGCGTGGCCCCGAGCAGGGTCCGCGTCACCATCAGTTATCCGTATCAACCGCTATTTGGATTAGGTTGGCCATCGCTTACGGTAAACGCTGCTGCGGAAGGCAGAATCATCAGGTAATCGTGAGCGATATGGCGCGAATGTGATTGCGATGAATAAGCCACAAGAAGTCTCAAGCGTCCCCTCGCGCTCTCCTGAATCCGGGCAGGCCATGGTTTTTGTGTTGTTGGCGCTCGGAACGTTTCTGATCGCGGCAGTCGCGTTTACCGTCGATCTCGCAAACCTGTGGTTTCATCGCCAAACCGCGCAAACTGCTGCGGATGCTGCATGCATGGCTGGCGCGATGGATATGCTGCTCGATGCGAATGGGGGAGCGACCGGCAATCAAGGCTTTACGCCGGGTACGGCCTTTGACTGCAGCGCAGGGGGAAGTCCGGCGGCGATGCCTTGCCAATATGCGTTGAAGAACGGGTACAACAGCCAGAACACGAGTCCGGGCAATCTGGTTTCCGTGAGCTTCCCGAGCTCGGTTGGCGGTGCGAGCACTCCTCCGAGTTCAATCACCAGCAACGCGTTCATGCGCGTGGATGTGCTGGAGCACGTGCAGATGTTCTTTTCGCCGCTGGTCACGGGCGCTAAGACGCAAGACGTCCGCGCATTCGCAGTTTGCGGCACGATTCTTTCGTCGGCGCCGATTCCGATTCTAGTTCTGCACCCTACAATGACTGGCTCGCTTCAGATCGCCGGCAGTTCACACATTCGAATTGTCGGCGGCCCGCAGCGAAGCATTCAGGTGAACTCGAGTGACGCGAACGCGGTCAGTTTCAACGGAAATCCTACGATTGACTTATCGCTTGGAGGCGGATCCGGGGTCTCTGCCGGTACGGGAAGCGACTTCGGCACGTTCGGAGGACCGCCGCCCACGCCATCACAATTTGTCGGAGGTACTACCGGACATTGGATTAGTCCAGCTCCGCCCATTGCGGATCCGTATGCACAGACGCAAGCGCCGGCAGTCCCAACGGCGACAGGGAGTTCTCCCCCTAACCACGTTCTGTACGGAGTAAACGGATGTCCGGATGTAAATAACGGGTGTGACGAATACACACCCGGGTCCTACACGTCACAAATAGACATCAAGAATAAAACCGCCATTTTCGATCCGGGTGTCTATTATCTCAGCGGCTCGGGCAACTGTGGCGGCGGAAGTTCGGCGGCTCTTTGTCTGGACTCTGGCGGAACCATACGTCCCAGCACCGTCGCTGGCGACGGTAGCGGCGGGACGATGTTCTATTTCGCTGGAACAACGTCTATCGCGGTAGGTTCGAATTCGGGAAAATCGCCGACGTGCACCACAAATGGGGTGAACAGCCCGAATAACTGTATCGATGCGTTTCCGGTGACGGCTGTAAAGTGCACTTCGACTTCAAGTCTCCCGACTTTGAAAGATAAGAGCGGAAATACAGTCACAACGCTCGACGGAAATGTGATGCTTGGCGCGTGCACTAGCCCCGTGACTTCCTCCGGGCTGTGTGCTCCAAATTGCAGCATCAACTACGGAGATCCACTCGGAACAACAGATCCCAACGGAGAACAACGTAATTTGCTCTTTTTTCAAAACAGAACACAGAACGCCGGAACGAATCCGAACTTCGGCGGCGGTGGCACTCTGCTTGTTGCGGGCACGATGTATTTTCACCAATGCAAAACATCAGGGACCGATATCGGCACCGGCTGCGTTTCGGGCGCTTACAACGATCAGGTGAGCCTCGGCGGCAGTTCGGGCGGATCGACGTACGTGCTCGGAGACATCATTACGGATCAGCTCCAACTGGGCGGAACTCCGGGCATAAGCATGACCTTGAATCCGAATCCTGCATTTTTCATACTGAAGGCAACTCTACTGCGCTAACCATTCGTCCTAGCGCACAGCAAATCGGAAGGCCTATTTCGCGGCACGGCAAGATCGTCTATACCTCAGTAAGCGAACCATGAGTCCCCTCTCGCTCAACGTCAGCGTAAGGATCGCGCCGTCGGCGGTGCGCACGGCGGTGAAGACGCCGGTGCGCTTCAGCTCGCCGAATATCGGCAAGGGGCTGATGCCTGCGCGCGGACTGGTGTATTCGATCGTGGTCCACCAGATTTTCTTCACGTGCCTGGTGCTGTGGTTCGTGCCGTCGGCTTCGACAAATTCTTCGAGATATGAAGTGTCGCGCGTGCTGGACCTGACGAATCCGCACGAAGTGATTTATCTGCCAGCATTTGGCGGAGGCAGTGAAGGTTCAGGGCATTCTGGCGGTCAGGAAGGGACGCCTGCGCGCGGGTCGGAAGAAGGGAACAAGGCGCGGCAGGGATTCACCTATTCAGGGCCGCAGCACATCGTGTCACATCCGAAGAATCCGACGAACGATCTCCAGACGATCTTGCAGCCCGAGCTGGTAAACCCTCCGGTGATCAAGCAATTTGTGCCGCTGCCAAACATGGTCCAAATGGCAGCTCCGAAAGCTCCTGAGCCGCCGCCAGCTCCCAAGAAAATATTGCCGGACAAAATTCAAGCTCCGAAGCAACCCGCGCCCAAGCCTGCGATGCCGGTGGATCTGACTCTGCCCGCGAATACGCCGACGACGAATCCCACAGCGTCGCTGACTTTACCGCTTGCGGAGCCGGACGAACCCATGGCGCCGCGGCACGTGGTGCACACGGACAAGATAGTGAAGAGTCCGAATGCGCCGCGCCGCACGGATTCGGCAGCCGCTCCGAATATTGAAGCGAACGGGACGGACGCGAGGACAGTGGTAGCGCTCAGCCCGATGCCGGCACCCGCTGCGCCCATGTCCACGCTGCCGCTAGGCGAGGCGCGCGGAGAATTCTCGATTTCGCCGGAGCCGGATCACGGATTCGCGCGCGGCACGGCAGGATCACCTGCGAGCGACGCGATGACGGGAAATATTGGCGCCGGAGGCACCGGTGCGAGCGGTGCGGGGAATAGCGCAGGCGAATCGGCGCGAGGAAATTCGATTGGAAGCGGCGCTTCGGGAATCGGAAGCGGAGGGACGAGCGGCGCCGGCGCGGGCACTGGAAAAGAGAACGGCTCGGGGAATGGCGGCAGCGGTAGCGGGAACGCGCGCGGCTCGGGAACGGGTCCCGGAACCGGAAACGGGATGGGATTGACGATTGGGAATGGTTCCGGCAGCGGCGCGGGGCCGGGCCACGGAGATTTTCCGGGGTTGACGATTCGTGGCGGCGAGCTAGAGACGGGCGTCGCGAAACCCGCCGATCCGGGCGAGCCGATCGAGCCACCGAAAGCATACGCGCTGACGATCGCAGGGACTGCCAGCAGCGGCGGCGGGCTGGGCGACTACGGCGTGTTTTCGAACGAGAAGGTTTACACGGTTTACGTGGACATGCGGAAGACGACGGCGGACCATGTGCCGTCGTGGATTTTGCAATTCGCTCCCGCGGCGGCCGCGAAGCCGAGCGGATTTGCGATTCGCGGGCAGGAAGGGGTGGTACCGCCGATGCCCGTATTGCGGCCCGCTCCGGAGATCCCCGAGGATCTGCGGCAGAAATTTGCGAAGCAGCTCATTGTGATTTCGGGATTCATCGATGCCGAGGGGAAATTGGTAAATTTGACCGTGCGGCAGAGCCCCGACGATCAGCTGAGCAATATCATTTTGCAGGCGCTGGTAACGTGGGAATTCCGTCCCGCGCGGATGAATAGCGAGCCGATCAAAACGAAGATCCTCCTGGGCATTCCGATGCCCGCGGCGAACTAAGGAAACTCGGCCGCTTTACGGCGATTTCAAACTGCAGCGATTCCCAGTACAAAACAGGCAAATCTGAAGAATTAAGCATTGCCAGAGCCGTGCGCGGTTCGCATATAATCCGCCCGTAATCGCACCCGTGTCCCCGTAACTGAGTTCACGAGGAGAGATAGATGCAATACGCAGAGTATTTCATCTGGTGTGTATTCGTAATCACCGGATTGACGATCTATTTTCCGATTCTTTTCATCCGGAAGATGGACAAGATTCTGAGGATGTTGGAGCGCATTGAGGCGAATACGCAGAAGAAATAGCGCAGGCAGTTCCTAACCCTCTCACATTATCCCCCCGGTTCGGTGCGCCCGATGACGTGTCGTCAGTCTTCGGGAGGCTCGTTATTTTCTAGGGCTTCAGGTATTTCGCCAAGAACGCATAGACTTCCTGCCGCGACTGGTGCGCGTAGTCCGTGTCGATGCGGTTAAAGTGGTGCCCTCCCGGCGCGTTATCGTAAATCTTCGACTCGAATTGTTTTCCCGCCGCCTTCAGCGAATCGATCAGGTGCTGGACCTCCATGACGTTGACGTCTTCATCGTTGGTGTTTGAGTGGACGAGAAGCGGGGTATCGAGTTCGGCGGCATGAAAATATGGCGAGCGCTTGCGGTATTCCATGGGATTGTCTTCAGCTTGCTTGCCGATGAAGCCAGCAAAGATGTCGCGGTAGCTTTGTGACTTATAGCCCATGCGCATCACGAGGTCGCTGACCGGGCAGCCGGCATAGGCGACCTTGAATTCGTGAGGCCAGCGGAAGATCGTCATCAGCGTGATGTAGCCGCCGTGGCTCCAGCCCATGATCCCCACTCGATTGGGATCGACGTGCGGAAGATTCGCAACGGCCCAGTCTTTCACGGTGTGTACATCGTCCACTTCGGCGCCGCCGTAATCGATCTGATTGTAGTATTCGCCGCCGTAGCCGGTGCTGCCGCGATAATCGGGAGCGACGACGATGTATCCCTGGCTGATGAGTTCGCGGATTGGATGGAGATAGATAAGGTCGAACCGTCCATGGACGCCTCCGTGGACGAAAACCATCAGCGGCGCTTTTTGACCTGCGGCGAGTTTTTTTGGCGTGAGCGTCATGAAATAAATGATCAGCGGATTGCCTGCGCCCTGGCCGGTCGCGTTGGCCATACGGATCGGCTTCGAGCTGGTGATTTCGAAGGAGTCGATATCCGCGATATCGGAGAGCTGAAATTGCCAGACGGCACGTTCTGAGAGACGCGTGTTTTGGTCCACGCTGAAATTGATGGATTGCTGCACGCGCGACAATTGCTGCGCTTGCGCGGCGGCAGCGTCGGCGGGCGGCGGCGTGGCGCCGCGGCCCTGAGCGAAAACTGCGATTGACGATGCAGCAAGAAGAGCGAAAGCGATGACCGCGGGACGCCAGTAACGATTTGAGATGAATGCCATTGAGATCCCTCCGTAGTAAGCCGAAACGCGAAAGACCCTTTACCACAAAACGCGCGCCCGGCACAGGAATTCAGACGAGTCGCCCAATCAGGCCGCGCGAGACGGCGGGGCTGCGGCGAATGAGAAATCGTTGACAATTACCGAATAAGTCACTAAGCTGCGCTCGAAAACTCAAAACAGCGGCAGGATGCCACAGAGCTGACCCAGCAGCCGTGGTCGCGCGTTTGCCTTCGCGCATTTCTTTGGCTGGATTCGTGTATACGAACCCTCCACAGCCGAAGAAGCGCTGGGCGGGACGCGCATCGATTCGGCGTTCACCGTATCGAATCCAGAGTCGCGGTGCAGGGAAGGCTTTATGCAGCGCATCGCCCACGATTTCCTCGAGGAGCAAACCTCCACTCCCTCCGCGCGCATCCGCTTCACTTTGCTCCTATGTTTCATTGCGAGCCTCGCGGCCGTTGCGATGCAGGGATTTGGGCCTGCGTACTCGGTATTTCCGTTCTATGCCGCGGTGATTCTCTCGGGATGGCTGTGCGGGCGGTGGGCGACGGGAATTGGAATTCTCCTGTCAACGGTTGTGGTGGATTTTCTTTTTACGCCGCCCATAAATTCGCTGCGCTTTGATCGACATCAAGCAGGTTATCTCGCGTTTTTCTCCGGATCTCTGGTGCTTTCGGCTTGGTTCGGCGATGCGCTTCGAGCCAAAGAAGCCGCCGTCAGGCAAATGAATCGCGACCTTCATCTCGAAGTAAAGCGGCAAACGGCAGAGCTGCAGCACAAGACGAATGTGCTCCGCGCCGAAGTTCGCGAGCGCGAGGAGATCGAAGCCAGCCTCAGGAAAACGCAAGAGCAATTCGGTCAGATGGCGGACAGCATTTCCGATGTTTTCTGGATTCTCGATCCGGAAACAATGGGCGTGAGGTACGTGAATCACGCCGTGGAGCAGCTCTGCGAGATGAAGATGTCGCAATTCATGAGTTCGCCGACAAATTACGTTCAAATCATTCATCCGGAAGACCGCGCCTGGGTACTTCAGGAACTGGCTGGGCTCGGCTCAAAGGGCGAATTCGATATTGAATTCCGGATCGTGTGCCCGACCGGTGCGTTGAAGTGGGTAGAAGTCCGGGCTTCGGTGGCGCGGGATGAGAAGGGTAACGTGCGCGCTCTCGTCGGCACAGCGGGGGACATCACTGCGCGCAAAACCATCGAAGCCGCTCTGCTCGCGAGCGAAGACCGCTACCGCGATTTGGTGGAGCACAGCCGCGATCTTATCTGCACGCACGACCTGCAAGGCAGGCTTTTGTCGGTGAATGATCCGCCGGCGCGCATCCTGGGGTATTCGCGCGAAGAGCTGATCAATAAGCCGATGCGGGATGTAATCGCACCGGAATTCCGCGAGCAATTTGACCGCTACATCGCCGCAATCAAACAGTCCGGATCTGCCAACGGGCTGATGGTGGTTCTGACAAAATCCGGCGAGCGCAGGATGTGGGAATTCAACAACACCTTGCGGACCGAAGGTGTAGCAGAGCCGATCGTGCGCGGCTTGGCCCACGACGTGACGGAGAGAAAGGCTGCAGAACGAGCGTTGCGCGCATCGGAGGAGAAATTCTCCAAGGCATTTCTGTGCAGCCCATCGTCGCTTGCCATGGCGACGCTCTCTGACGGGCGCTTCATCGCCGTGAATGAAAGCTTCGAGCGGATGATGGGCTTCAAGCAGTCAGAGGTGATCGGGCGGTCATCGATCGAACTGCAGATGTGGGTCGATCCCGATCAGCGCCGGGACATCGTCGCCGCGCTCGATAGCGGCGTTTCGGTGAAAAGCTGCGAGCTCGAATTCCGGCGCAAGGATGGCGAGCGCGTGTGGGTGATGTATTCCGCAGAGACGATCGTGATCGACGGCGAAAAATGCGTGCTCGCGGTTGCCGAAGACATCACGCAGCGCAAATTGCTGCAAGATCAACTGCGGCAATCGCAAAAGATGGAGGCGCTGGCACTGGTTTCCAGCGGTGTGGCGCACGACTTCAACAATATTCTTACCGGCGTACTTGGCTTCGCGGAATTGCTCTTACAGAAATGGCCCGCGCAGGATCGCCGGCGCCAACAACTGCAATCGATCATAGCGTCCGCGCTGCAAGGGCGCGAGCTTACGCGTCAACTGCTCGCCTACACCTACAAGCAAGCGCTTTCGCTGCAGCCCGTAAATCTTGCCAACGAAATTAACGGCATGTCCGCGATCTTGCGAGGTTCGGTATCCGAAAACATCGAGCTGCAGTTCGAATTAGAGCCGGGCTCCGAGACTGTTCTGGCCGACCCGAGCCTCGTTCAACAGCTGCTGCTCAATCTGATCGTCAACGCGCGCGACGCCATGCCCGGCGGCGGCACGCTTGCGATTCGGACCCGCGTGGCGGCAATCGACGCGAGTCAGCCCGCCTTTCAGTCCGGCATCCCCGAGGGGCGTTTCGCCATTCTCGAAGTCAGCGACACCGGCGCGGGCATGGACTCCGCCACGATGCGGCGAATCTTCGAACCTTATTTCACCACCAAGGACCAGGGCGAAGGCACGGGACTCGGGCTTTACCGTGTTTATAGCCTCGTGAAGCAGTGCAATGGAGAAATTCGCGTGGCGAGCGAACCGGGGCGCGGCACGACGTTTACCGCATACTTCCCGATCGCGGTTCAGAAGGCGGAGCCTCGCGTCACCCATCCGGTCGAAAGGGATGCTCGCGCGCATGCCCACAAGATCATTCTGATCGTTGAAGACAACGCGAACGTGCGCACGATGCTCCACGAACAGCTCGAGAGCTATGGTTATACGGTCATCAGCAAAGACCGACCGCTCGAGGCGCTCTCTTGTTTTCCGTACTTGTCCGAAAAAGTCGATCTGTTGCTGACTGACATCGTCATGCCCGACCTTAGCGGCCCGGAACTTGCGCGGCGCCTGCGCGAGCAGCAGCCCACCCTCAAAGTGTTGTTCATCACCGGCTATGCCGATGACGACCTGCTGCCGCCGGACACTCTAGGCGCAGATGCGGAACTGCTGCGAAAGCCGTTTACAACCGATGAATTGTTGGCCAGCATGGATACTTTGCTCGAACGCCGCGCCAGCGCGCAGAGCGCCTGAGCGGCGGTCGGGCCCCCTCGCAACGATTGAACCTCGCACTTTCAGGTGGTAGCATCCGCCTTTTCGGAGCCGCCCCACCGGCTTCGCCTACCCATTACCTCGACTTCGCCCAGCGGAGAAGGGGCCAGAACAGGGGAACGATATGAAATCCTACAAAACGGAGTACATACGCAACGTTGGCATTGTAGGCCACGGCGGCACCGGTAAGACGCAACTGGTGTCGTCGTTACTCTTCACTTCCGGGATGACCAACCGGCTGGGGAAGGTTGCGGAAGGAAATACGGTCACAGACTACGACGAAGAAGAAATCGCGCGAAAGATCAGTATTCAGTCCGCGCTCGCCTATTCGGAGTGGGCGGTTCCGGGGCAGACCGAAAAGACCAAAATCAATTTCCTCGATACCCCTGGCTACAGCACGTTTGTCAACGAAACCCGCGCGACCTTGATTGGTGCGGATGCCGCGCTGATTCTCGTGGACGCGCACTCCGGCGTGCAGGTCGTAACCGAAAAAGTTTGGGACTTTTGCGCGGAATACTCGCAGCCGCGCGCATTCGTAGTGAATTGGATGGACCGCGAACTGGCGAATTTTGAGAATTGCGTGGAATCGATCCAGCAGGTTTTCGGCCGCGGCGCCGTTCCTGTGCAATTGCCCATCGGCAGCGAGAGGAATTTTCGCGGCGTGGTGGATCTGATTTCGATGAAAGCGCACATCTATTCGCCCAACGGCGACGGAAAACCCAAAATCGAGGAAATTCCAGGCGATCTGGCCGATGCGGCCAAGGAAGCGCACGAAGCGCTCGTGGAAATGGTGGCCGAAGGCGACGATGCGCTCATGGAGGAGTTTTTCGAAAAGGGCACGTTGCCCGTGGAAGATCTCAACAAGGGCCTCCGCCAGGCGTTCGCCGCACGAAGGATTTATCCCATCCTCGCGACGGCTGCCGCGCCGAATATCGGCAGCCAATCGCTGCTCGATTTCATTGTCGAGATCTTCCCCGATCCCGCGTCGCGAGGCGCGAATGAAGGGACCACTCAGCCGAATCGTAAGGGCGATACCGTCCAGCGGAAAATTGCCGATACCGAGCCGCTTTCGCTTTTCGTGTTCAAGACGCTTGCCGACCCGTTTGCAGGGCGGATCAATTATTTCAAAGTCATGTCGGGCGTTCTGAAAGCCGACACGAGCGTGACGAACTACAACCGCGGCACCGTCGAGCGCCTGCAGCACATTCAGGTGATGCAGGGTAAAACCGCGGCGGAAGTTGCTGAGCTCCATTCCGGAGATTTTGGCGCCGTGGCGAAATTAAAGGACACCGTCACCGGCGACACGATGGGCGATAAAAACGCACCGATTTGCTATCCGCCGCCGCACGTGCCCGAGCCTTCGATCACATTTGCCATCGAGCCGAAGACGCGCGCGGATGAAGACCGCGTCGGCACCGCCATCCACAAGATTCTCGAAGAGGATCTCTCGCTACGTTTTTCGCGGGACCCGCAGACCAAGGAGTTTCTCCTTTCCGGCTCTGGCCAGCAGCACATCGAGGTCGTCGTCGCAAAACTTCGCAAGCGCTACCACGTCGAACTAGCCCTGCATCCGCCGAAAGTTCCCTACCGCGAAACTATCCGCGCCAAGGCCGACGCCGAAGGCAAACACAAAAAGCAGACGGGAGGCCACGGCCAGTTCGCCGTGTGCGTCGTGCGCTTTGAACCAATGGCTCGCGGCGCGGGTTTCGAATTCGTGGACGACGTTTTCGGCGGCGCCATTCCGCGCCACTTCATTCCCAGCGTGGAAAAAGGAATTCGCAATTCCTCGGTGCGCGGCTACCTGGCCGGATATCCGATGGTGGATTTCCGCGCCGTGGTGCATGACGGCAAATACCACGACGTGGATTCCAGCGATATGGCGTTTCAAATCGCCGGCTCGCTCGCGTTCAAGGAGGCCATGAAAGCCGCGCGCCCAGCGCTGCTCGAGCCTGTGATGAACGTGGAAGTCGCCGCGCCCGATCAATATTCCGGCGATTTGATGGGTGATATGAGCAAGCGCCGCGGCCGCATCAGCGGCAGCGAAATTCGCGGCACCACTGTCATCATCAAGGCGCAGGCGCCGTTTTCGGAAATGCTCAGCTACGCCAACGACCTCACGTCCATGACGCAGGGCCGCGCCAGCTACTCCATGGAATTCGATCACTACGATTACGTGCCACCCGAAGTGGCCGAAAAAATCATCGCGCACTACAAGGCATCCCGCGCGGGGCAGGCGGCGGAAGAGGAAGTCTGATCCGTCTTATTGGGTCAGAAGTTTGCCCGCCGGCTGTTTTGGGGCCGATAAGCGCAGTCGGCAGGTGGTTTTTCACAGGTCGTTCATTCGGGATTGACACCCGATTTAACTGGGAAGCATAATTTGCGCACTCACACGGGCACCCAGGGGTGGGTGGCTGTGTGTTGGGGTGTTTCAAACAGGTGTTGGGGAACCAATCAAAAGCAGGTTTGCCGATGTGTCATCGGCGCGAGTGTTCTTAGCCGAGAGTCCGTAGATCCCTGTCCTGCCAGCGATTTTGCAACGGCTCCGGTGTTGGGGAAGATTTTCAGAGTGAAAATTCAGGAGGCGTGTCGAATGAAGCCTGGTTTTTTGAGATTTTTTGCACGACTGAGCGTAGTGAGCATGCTTCTGCTCGCCATCGGCGTGGCGGTACGCGCGCAGTCGACGACGGAAGGAGCGATCGGCGGAACCGTAATGGATCAGAGCGGCGGCGTTGTGCCGGATGCTACGGTGAAGATCGTAAACCTTGGAACCAACAACGAATCGACCGGAATCACGGACAACGTGGGCCGCTACATCGTGATCCACTTGCAGCCGGGAGTCTATTCGGTCGAGGTGACGAAGTCGGGATTCGCCGTCTATAAGGCGACGAGCGTCACCGTGGAAGTCGGGCGCGTAACATCGATCGATGCGAAGCTGGGCGTCGCGACCATGTCTGAAACGGTGGTGGCGACGGCAGAGGCGCCTGTGATCGTTACCGATCGCCCGGATTTCAGCACGAACATCAACCTGACGGATGTTGCGAACCTTCCGATGAACGGGCGCCGGTGGTCGTTTCTTGCGCTTGCGACTCCGGGCGCAAATCCGGACGGCGGATTTGGACTGGTCAGCTTCCGCGGAATTTCGGGGTTGCTGAACAACAACACCGTCGACGGTGCAGACAATAACCAGGCGTTTTTCTCCGAAGAGCGCGGGCGCACGCGCATCAGCTATTCGACCAGCGAAGCGTCGATTCAGGAATTCCAGGTAAACACGTCGAACTACTCGGCGGAGTACGGACGCGCGGCGGGCGGCGTGGTGAATGCCGTCACGAAGAGCGGGACGAACCAGATTCATGGTGAACTTTTCTGGTATCTGCGCAGCAGCGATTGGGGCGCGATCAATCCGTTTACAACGCACAAAGTTCTCGTGAACGGCGTGCTGACTCCTGTCGCATTCCAGCCTGAGGATAAGCGCCATCAGTTTGGCGGGTCGCTTGGCGGATGGCTGATCAAGGACAAGCTGTTCTGGTTCTTCAGCGCCGATCAACAACTGCGAAACTTCCCGGCGGTTGCCAATTCCGGGACTCCCGGCGCAGTGTTTGCGCCTCTCACCGCCGCCGAATCAGCGACGCTCACGGGCCGCGGAATCAATCCGACGTCGGCACCGGTCAACAATGCGATTACGCTCCTGACGAACCTGACAGGAAACGTGGCGCGCACCGGCGACCAGCTCGTGATGCTTCCAAAGCTCGACTGGAACATCACGACGAACAATCATCTCTCTTTGAGCTACAACCGCTTCCGGTGGGCCTCGCCGGAAGGCATTCAGACCGCGGCCGTGGTGTTCCGCGGGATCGAAAGCTTCGGCAACGATTTCGTAAAGGACGACTGGGGAATCGCGCGACTGACGAGCACGATTTCACCGACCCTGAACAACGAATTGCGGTTTCAGTATGGCCGCGATTTTGAGTTCGAGAACGGGCAGCCGCCGATCGCGGGCGAACCTGTTTCGTCGCTCGGTTTCTCCCCACAGATCAGCGTCGGTGGCGTAGGCGGCTTTACGTTCGGCATGCCGAACTTCCTGAACCGGCCGGCATTTCCGGATGAGCGCCGTCAACAGGTCGCCGATACGATGGCGTGGAGCCATGGTACGCACCTCATCAAATTCGGTGCGGACTTCAATCACGTCCACGACAACGAGATCAACCTGTTCGAAGGATTCGGGGCTTATAGCTACAACTCGCGAGTTGATTTCATCAGCGACTTCGTGACGGCGACTGCGACTCCAGCAACGAAGTATTGCGTCGTCTCCGGAGCTGCGGCACCCTGCTATTCGAGCTACGCGCAGGGATTCGGAACCCCGGGATTCCAGCTACACACGAATGACTTTGCAGTGTTCATTCAGGATGACTGGCGGATCAAGCCGAGGTTGACGTTGAACCTTGGATTGCGATGGGATACCGAATTTATCTCCGACCCGCAGATCCCGAACCTCCCCGCGTTGCCGCTTACCGCGAAGTTCCCGCACGACCGGCGCGACTTCGGGCCGAGAACGGGATTCGCGTGGGATATCTTCGGCAACAGCAAGACGATCCTGCGCGGCGGCTACGGGATTTTCTACGGCCGGATCATCAACTCCACGATCTTCAACGCTATCGCAAATACCGGCTTGGCAGTCGGACAGAACACGACGACTGTGAACCCGACTTCAACAAGCTTGCTCTATCCAAACATCATCGGAGCCGGCGCCGCGCCTCCAGGCTTGAACACCATTCAGTTCGCGCCGAATACGCGTCTACCGCTGGTGCACGAGTACGATCTGGAAGTCGAGCGGCAAATCGCCACCAACACGGTCGTCTCCATTTCATACATCGGAAGCCTGGGCCGGCGGTTGCCGCGTTTCGTCGATACCAACCTCTCCGCTCCAACGCTCACGACAACGTACGCAATATCCGGCGGGCCGCTGGACGGCCAAAAAGTGACGGTGCCTTTCTTTGGGGTGCCGAACACGCTGACCGGCACGCGCCGGCCGAACAATGCCTTTCAGGCCATCACGGATATCTCGTACGGGGTAAACTCGAACTACAACGCATTGGTGGGGTCGGTGAACCGGCGCTTCTACAAGAGCTTCCAAATTCAGGCGTCGTTCACGTGGTCGCGAGCGAATGATTTCGGCCAGAGCTCGCAGACCTTCACCGCAACGAACAACGTGCTGAATCCGTTTAACATCGCGGAAGAATACAGCCCGTCGAACTTCGATATCCGCGACCGTTTCCAACTCGCCGCGATTTGGTCTCCCGACTACTATCATGGGGAAAACCGATTCGTACGCCTGTTTGCGAATGGGTGGACCCTTGCACCGCTGGTTGGCGCGGCGTCCGGTGCGCTCTTCACCCCGGGGATCTCTGGGAACGCTCCGTCCCAAACGATCGGTGGGGTTACGTTCGTGGCTCCCAACGGTGGCACCGGCGTTCTCGATGCGGGAGGAACGAATCGTCCTCCTTTCTTCGGACCGAACTCATTCCAGATGCCACGCACCGTGGATGTCGATTTGAGACTCTCGAAGGACTGGAAAATCCGGGAACGTTTGGGATTCACTCTGAGTGTTGACGCGTTTAACTTGTTCAACCACGTCAACATAACCGGCGTGAGCACGCAGATGTTCACGGTTGAGACTGCCAAGACCGGCAATCTTTGCACAGGTGCTTCGGCCGCAGCTCCCTGCCTCGCATTCAACGACGGTGTGAACGTTGGGACGTCGCCATTCGGAGTCCCAACGTCATCGAGCAACACGTTGTCCGCGCAAAGGCAGATTCAAGTGGGCGCGAAGTTCACGTTCTAACTCTTAGCGCCAGACCTGAAATTCTGGTCAGGATTCAAAACTGCGGTGTCCCGAGCGATTGGGACGCCGCAGTTTTTTTTCGCAACGGAGTCTTGGCTCGCGGCGAGAAGGGCAGAAGGCGGCCCGCGCTCTTTGATATGCAAATTGAGGTAATGAATGCGATGTGACACGTTGAATGCGACTGCGAGCGTCGTGTCTCCCCCGACTGAAGGCGTCGGGGCCATTCGCAGAAAGCGCTCATGGTAAACAAGCAGGGTCATTTTGGAAGGATGATCCTGTTCGACTTGACCCATTCGCTGCGCCTACCATCGGCTTGCTCAGGGTCATTTTCGAAGGGTGATCCTGTCTGAAAATGAGGAACGGCGGCTGGGTGGTCGGGACCCAGCCGCCGCTTGTTTGAGAGAGGAGGGTGGTGGAGTAAACCCTCGTTGACGAAGATCGTTAAGTTTTAGTGTCCGTGGCCGCCGCCGTGGCTTCCGCCGCCACCGTGGCTGCCGCCGCCGCCACCGCCACCGCCGCCGGAACTCCGGCTGCCGCCAGACGAGCCGCCGCTGCGAGAGTTGCCGCCTCCGCCGTAGCCGCGAGATGAGCCACCCGAATAGCCACCAGAGCTTCGCGGGCTGCCTCCTCCATAGCCGCCGGAGCTGCGCGGGGACACGATCGGACGGTTCATGTTGAGCGGGGGCCGGCTATTGCCGCCGGAGTATCCTCCGCGCGAATCGTACGAGGGCCGCGAATTGCCGCCCGGGTTGCCGTAGGACGGCCGGCTAAACGAGCCGGAGTTGCCGCCATTAAAGGACTGACGGCCATTCTCCCCGGCATTGCCTCGCGGGTTCTGCGAGGGCTGCGGCGAGAAGCGCTGCCAGCCGCCATTGCCGTTGCCTCGTGGCTGATCGTTACCGCGAGGCTGTTCGTTGCCACGGGACTGCTCGTTGCCGCGGGATTGCTGCCCGTTGGAGAATGATGGCCGATTGGCTACGCCTGCATCGGCGCGGCCGCTGCCGCTAAAGCCATTGCGATCCTGGCCTTGCGTCTGAGCCGAGCCTCTGGCGTTCGCAGCGCCGTTGTTGTTAAAGCGCTGCCAACCGTCATTTGAGGAGCGTGCACCGGAATTAGCTTGGCCCCGTGCCGATTCAGCGGAACGGCTGCCGCCGGCGAAGCCGCCCTGTGTCTGCGCGGCGCCTCGGACATCGGCCCCGCGGTTTGAGCCATTGAAGCCCGCATTGCCGCGAGCGGAACCATTGAAGCCGGAGTTCGCTCTTGAGCCGCCAAACGTTCCGGAATTGCGCTGAATGGCATCATGCATCTGCGTTGACGTGCGGCTAAACGAACCTGCGTTTGCACTGGTTGACTGACGACCCGCGAACCGCTGCGAACCGAAATTCCGCATTGAGCTGCTGCTGGCTGCGCGTCCGGAAGCCGAGAGGTTCTCGCGCGACGGGCTGAAGGGGATATTTCCCCGCGCCATCGTGCCATTGCGAAACGATTCTATGTTGCCTGCACGCGCGCGCATCCCAGCACGGCCGAATTCGCCTCCGTGCAGTGTCGAGAAGCCGTTAAACCGGCCTTCGCGAGCCAGCGCGAAGTTCGAGAAGCGCTCGCCGCCGTGGAGCGGTCCCCACCCACCGAAACGGCGGAAATCGCGGAACCGGTCGAAGTCACGGAAGTGGAAGAAATTAAAGCTGAAGCCGAATCCTCCCCACCAGGGGAAGAAGGGATCGCACGGCCCGATCGGGAACCAGCCGACATCGCCGAACCCGAAGCCAAAGCCGCCGCCCCATCCGTAGAACGAAACATACGCTGGGGCCCAGATCGGACGGTACCAGCCAGCACCGTAAACCGGTCCAGGCCACCAGCCCCAACGACCCCCAAACTGAGACCAGCGTCCGTAGTGATACGGTGCCCAGCCCCAGGGTTCGGAAGAGACCCAGGTCCAGCCCCAGTAGGGCTCCCAGACCCAGTTTCCGTCGCGATAAGGTGCCCAGTCCGGGCCTTCATTCGGGAACCAAACTTGGCCATAGTCGGGTTCTTCCGACCAAACGCCGTGGTTATCAAGATCTTCGGAGCCGACGTAATAGGGATCCGTGTGCTGCCAGCTGGCGGATGCGGTGATACGGCGGTCGCGATCCGCATTCCAGCGATCGAAATCATCCTGGCCGGGCGCGGCGCTCGTCTTATATTGCGCGTCTTCCGCTGTCCCGTGAACGCTGATCATGTCGCCTTGGCGGACGTGCGTATTCCCTTGAGGAGTCGTGATTTCCGCCTCGCCGCGGCGGACCACAATTTCGGTTTCCTGGTCGGAATTTACGAGGATGCGGAAGCTGCCTTCACCACGCGCCGGATGGATGGCTACGTCAGGAGTATCGATTTCGACTTCCGCCTCGCTGCCACGAATCACGGAGAAATTCGTAAGGCCTTCGGAAACTTGAACTTGAATGTGATTGCGGTCGAGAGTCGCGATCTTTGCGGCGGAGTGGTCGCCCAGGCGAAGAATGTTTGCGAAGTCGAGCTGGATTTCGGCGTGGCCTTTATCGCCGGCAGAAACTTTGTCGCCCGCCACGAGGGGCTGGTTGATCGCCGCTGCGGACCAGTCGCCCGAATCGGCGCGCTGCGTCGAAACGTCACCCTGAATCAAAGAGATGCGGCCAACTCCATTATCCGTCGTTGCGCTATTGGGAGACGGAGGATTGGCCGGATATTGCGCCGGAGGGTTCTGATTTTGCTGCTGATCCTGCTGCGGGGGAGAATACTGAGTGTCCTGCGCGCACGCCGCGCCCACCGTAAGGAGCGCCAAGGCCGCTGCTGCAAATCCCGCCAAAATCTGATTTCTCATTTCCCACCTCATGGGTCTGAGGGCCGATACAAAAGGCCTCCCCCATTGGTAGGGCAGCTTGGGGGCCAAAGTGGGAGCCGGACGCGACAGTAACCTACTGAAAAAAAGCGAGTTGTAGCGGAGAAGAATCGAGTCGCCGCAGGTGCGGAACTCGACCTGGTGGATATCTGGCTGAACTGGTGGTTTTCAGCCGCCGCGGACGACTTAACAGCAGAGCCGGTTAGTCAGCCCTGGAGGATTCGCCTCGGGTGGTGTCGTCATCTTTATCCGCGTCGTCGGCGATGCCGATTTTGGAGAGGCGGTATCGGAAGGCATTGCGAGAAAGGCCCAGTAGGCGCGCGGCCTGGCTCTTGTTTCCCCCGGCACGCTTCAGGGCTTCGCGGATCATGTCGTCTTCCCATTGCTCCATGGTGATGCCTGCGGGGAGGAAGTTCTCTCCCGCGACGGCCGATTTAGCGCGCTGAGTATCGAGGCGGATGTCGGCTGCCTCCAGCGTGGGACCCTGCGCCAGGGCGATGGAGCGTTCGATGATGTTTTCGAGCTCGCGCACGTTGCCGGGCCAGTGGTAGCCGGTGAGAACCTGCACGGCTTCGCGGGACAGGCTCGAGACCGGTTTGCCGGACTCAGAGGCGAAGCGCGCGATGAAGAGGTTGGCGAGATCCGGTATGTCCTCTTTGTGTTCGCGGAGGGGAGGGATATCGATGGGAACGACGTTAAGCCGGTAATAGAGATCCTCACGGAAAGTGCCTTCCTCGAGAGCGGCGCGGAGGTCGCGGTTGGTCGCAGCGATGAGGCGGACATCGACTTTGAGAGTGCGAGTGCCGCCGAGGCGTTCGAATTCGCGCTCCTGCAGAACGCGGAGGAGTTTCACTTGAATGGCGCCGGGGACGTCGCCGATTTCGTCGAGGAAGAGCGTGCCCTTGTCGGCCAGCTCGAATTTGCCGGGCTTGTTCGTGGTGGCTCCGGTAAAGGCGCCTTTTTCGTAGCCGAAGAGTTCGCTTTCGAGAAGATTTTCGGGAATGGCGGTGCTATTGATTTTGATGAACGGCCCGCCGGCGCGTTTGGAGCGCTCGTGAATTACGTGAGCGATGAGGTCTTTGCCGACGCCGCTTTCGCCGCCGAGGAGGACGGTGGCGTTGGTGGTGGCGATGCGTTCGACGGTGGAGAGGACCTGCTGCATGGCGGCGCTGCGGGCGATGACGTTGGGAATTTCGTATTTTTTGCCGAGGGCTTCGCGCAGCGAGCGGTTTTCCTCTTTGAGCCGATGAACGTCGAGTTCCTTGCGGATCACCATGCGCATTTCGGCGAGGGAGAAGGGCTTGAGGACGTAATCGCTGGCGCCATTTTTCATGGCGTCGACGGCGGTCTCGACGGTGCCGAAGGCGGTCATGACCACGACGGGCATGGCGGCGTTGGTGCGCTTGATGGTGTGGAGGAAATCGAGGCCACTCATCCCGGGAAGCTTGAGGTCGGTGACGACGAGATCGACGGGCTCCTGTCGGGCCATCTTGAGCGCTGCTTCTGCATCGGCCGCGGCGAGCACGGTGTGGCCATCGTCGGCCAGATTCAGCTCGAGCAGGCGGCGCATCTTGGGTTCGTCTTCAACGATCAGGATCGTGGCCATCGCGCTCCATTATGCGGGTTTTGGCGCCGCGGGCGGAAGCTCGGGCTGCGCGGGGAAGAAAATCACAAAGCGCGTGCCCCCTTTCGAGCCGCGCTCGATGCGTATTGAGCCGTGATGTTCGTCTACCACTTTTGAGACGATCGAGAGCCCGAGACCAGTGCCGGTCTTTTTCGTCGTGACGAACGGATTGAAAATCTGT